>MFRQ01000033.1 GCA_001784615.1 Candidatus Melainabacteria bacterium RIFOXYA2_FULL_32_9 | reverse complement strand
TTTAGTTTTATATAAATTAAAATATTAATAGTGCTACAACCTGATAGCTTTAAATTAAGTCTGCCTGTTTAAAAGGCTATAATCGATGACTTAAGTTAGGTAATGGATATTACCAAGATGTTGTTGGGAAAAGATAATTATTTTTTAAGTTCGCTATTATTCACATTGATTAATATTGAATCGCTAAAAGTTATTTTTGTCATATACTATTTATGAATAAATAATGTTGGATAAAGGGTTAAGCCAATGACTGAAGAACAAAAAATTGACTATAAAAATACGCTAAATTTACCTCAAACAGACTTTAAAATGAAGGCTAATGCTGCTGTTAGAGAAGTTGAGCTTCAAAAATACTGGAACGAGAATAATATTTATGAAAAAAATGTTTCTCAAAGAAAAAACTCTGAGAAGTTTGTACTCCATGATGGCCCACCATATTTAAGCTCTAATAAAATTCACATAGGAACAGCTTTAAATAAGATTTTAAAAGACATAGTAACAAAGTATAAAGCTCAATCAGGTTTCTACAGCCCATATGTGCCTGGCTATGACGGGCATGGTCTTCCAATTGAAAATGCTGTTGTTAAGTCAATTAAAGGTGGAAGGGAAGCCCTTACTCCAGAAGAATTAAGAAAAAAATGCAGAGAATTTGCTATGACCAACTTAAAAGGTCAAGAAGAAAACTTCAAGAGACTTGGAGTATGGGGCAACTGGGAACACCCATACATAACCATCAGCCCAGAGTTTGAAGCTGAGCAAGTCCGTATATTTGGCGAAATAAATAAAAAAGGCTATGTATATAAAGGATTAAAGCCTGTATACTGGTGTGCTGAATGTGAAACTGCCCTTGCTGAAGCAGAAGTGGAATATGGAGATCATAAATCTCATAGTGTTTATGTAAAATTTAGCTTAGAACAAGAAGAAGCTAAAAAAGCATACCAAACTGCAGAATTAAATATAGATAATCCTCTTTCAATGGTAATATGGACTACAACTCCATGGACATTACCGGCAAACCTTGCAATAGCATTACATCCAAGACTACAATACGCATTTATTCAAAAAGAAGGCGAAAATGAAGTTTATATAATAGCTGTTGACCTCCTGGAAAGCTTTGCAACTAATGTAAGTTGGGAAGAAAACAGCTACAAGATTCTTGGTACAACTACAGGTGAAAAATTAGAATATATTAATGCAAAACATCCATTATATGATAGAAACAGTTTAATCATTCTTGGAGAGCACGTAACTACTGAAGCAGGTACAGGTGCTGTTCATACTGCACCAGGACACGGCCTTGAAGACTATGAAGTAGGTACAAAATATAGAATCGGTGTATTATCTCCTCTTACAAATAAAGGAATATTTACTGAAGATGCAGGTCAATACCAGGGGATGAGGTATAATAAAGCAAATGAAGTAATTATTCAAGATCTAAGAGACAAGAACGCACTTCTTGGTTATGGTGAAATCCTACATAGTTACCCGCATTGTTGGAGATGTAAGAATCCCGTAATCTATAGAGCCACAGAACAGTGGTTTATAAGTGTTGATGCATTTAGAGATCAAGCATTAAAAGCAATAAACGATGTAGACTGGATTCCTCAAAATAATTATCAAAGAATATTCAATATGGTTGAGTCCAGATCCGATTGGTGTATAAGTAGACAAAGAGCCTGGGGCGTTCCAATTCCTGTATTTTATTGCACAGAATGTAACGAAGCTGTTATTAATGATGAAACTATTAACAGCGTAGCTAATAGATTTGATAAAGAATCATCAGATGCCTGGATAAAATATTCAGCAAAAGAACTCTTACCTGAAGGGTATAAGTGCCCTAAATGTTCAGGTAGTGAATTCAAGAAAGAATCAGACATTATGGATGTTTGGTTTGATAGTGGGGTAACTCACGCAACAGTGGTTGATGCAAGAAAAGCTGAACTAGGTCAAACACCTGTAGAAATGTACCTTGAAGGTTCAGACCAACATAGAGGCTGGTTCCAATCATCATTACTTACAAGCGTAGCTACAAAAGGAAGAGCTCCTTACAAGTCAGTCCTTACTCACGGTTTCGTACTTGACGGATCAGGGCGCAAAATGAGTAAAAGCCTTGGAAATGTTGTGGAACCACAAAGTATAATAAACAAATACGGGGCAGATGTATTAAGATTATGGACCGCAAGTGTCGATTACACTAACGATGTAAGGATCAGTGAGAATATAATCCAACAGTTAGTTGAAGTATACAGAAAAGTACGTAATACTTGCAGATTCCTGCTTGGTAACTTATATGACTTTGAACCGGCTGTAAATTATGTAGAATATTCAAACCTTAGTGATATTGATAAATATGCTCTGCATAAGCTACAAAAACTCATTGAAAGCGTAAGCTCCGCATTTGATAAATATGAATTCTATAGATATTATCAACTTATGCAAAATTTCACTTCTGATTTTAGCTCATTCTATCTTGATATAGTTAAAGACAGATTATATACAGCAGGTAAAGATTCTCTTGCAAGAAGATCAAGTCAGACAGTATTGTTTGAAACACTTCATTCTTTAGCAAGATTACTGGTCCCTGTAACACCACACCTTGCAGAAGATGTATGGTTACACGTACTTCCTGCACAAAAAGGCAATATTGAAAGTATTTTACTTTCAGATTGGCCAAAAGTTAAATCAGAATTCATAAATGATGAAATAAATACAAAATGGAATGAAATTGCAGAACTAAGAGAGATTGTAACAAAAGCAATTGAGCCTGTAAGAGCTGAAAAGAAAGTTGGAAGCTCACTTGAAACTGCAGTATTTATAAGAGTTATCAATAAGCCTGATGTAGAAAACAGACTAAGAACTGTACAGGGAGAGCTAGCAAGTATATTTATCACTTCTCAAGCTGTATTGTTGGAAGATAACGAAGAACCGCAGAACATACTTAACCAGTATGAAGAAAACAGCTATCAAATCTACGTAACTCCATCAATGGGAGAAAAATGTGATAGATGCTGGAAGTTCTCAGAGACAGTTGGAACAGATAAACAGCATGAAACTCTCTGTCTGGATTGTATAAAAGCTATTTAAACCTAAATCATCAATGAGACCTCCCTACTAACCTGGTAAGGGGGTCTCATATCTATTAGCTTATTTTAGAAGCTATTTATTACATCCTCCTTTTTCCTCTTTTTTCTCAGCCTTTTCATTTTTCTCAGTTTTCTCTGCTTTGCCATCAGCTTTATCAGCTGTGTTTTCAGCCTTTGCTGTTTTATCATCAGTCTTTTCGGCCTTAGCATCAGCTGCAGGATCAATTTGTGCTTTTTGAGCACCAGCTGCTTGGTCTCCCATCAGGGTTTGTAACATTTTCATAATAACTTGTAACGATTGTGCAAGATTCTGCTGATTATCAGGTTGCTTTGCAGCATCTTGCAGGGCAGGTTTAGGTGTTTGCTGAGCCTGAGTAAAAATACTGTCAGATTTAGCATTAAGCCCAGGCGTATTATTCATACCTTGCCCGGGCTTTGCGTCATTTAATCCAACCTGAAATTTCTTAGGGTCAAGATTACCAATTCCCGTAACCATTTCTTTCCTCCTTCTTAACTAGTTATTTAATACGTTGTCCCTCTATATGTTAATAAACTAAATTTATTTAGGGAAATTGCCAAGTATTAAACAGATTTTGTTTAGAATTCAAGCAACTTTCTTCTAAAACCAGGTATACTAGAAAGAAAAAATAAAATATTATTAATAAATTTAATTTACTATTCTTAATGCTATAAAAACAATTAGCCTTGATCTCTTTATTATTGTGATTTTTCTAAGTCTAAACTTGCTTATAGTAATTTTTCTCTGATATAACCAACATTTTACACAAGCAAATAGTATAGAAAACCTATCGTCAGGACTACATAATTTTAGTAAAGTAATATGTTATTATGTGTAAAATTGAAATTGCTAAATAATACAAATAAACTAACAGGTTCAGCAAAAAAATAGCTATAATATTGTAATAGATGTTAAATAAAAATAACTTATTGATTAATAAAATATAATTAGCAAAGAAGAATATGAGGATTCCGAAATGAGTATAAATAGGCTTGTTAGATCAATTTTAATAATTAATCTGCTTGCATCTGGGGTTATTAGCCAAACTGCAACTAGCTCTCCTATAATGCCTACTAATGATGATTCATTGGCTCAAACTTACTCTTCTGGAATTAACGAAATTAATACACAGCTTGCATATAATGAAATTCCAAATAGCGCAGCAGATTATTCTCAGAGAGGAATAAATTATTACAAATCAAATGAGTATACAAAAGCTATCAGCGAGTTCGAGCAAGCACTAAAACTCAATCCTCAGGATAGCTCAACCAGAGTAAACCTTGCAGCCGCTCATATAGCAAGAGGTTCATACTTCTTTAGACTTGATCTTGCAAAGTCAGCAAATGATTACAGAAGAGCAATATATTATTTAAAATATGACGAAAATATTCCCGAAAAACAGTTAACAGAAGAAAATCTTTCTACTGCAATTACTAATTTAAGAAATGTTTTAACCGAATATAAAGTAAATTTAAGTCCAAAAAACAGACTTAAAATGGCCAAAGAACTTAGAGGACAAGGAAACTTTAAAGAAGCTGTTGTTGAATTTCAGGAAGCACTAGCTGATCCCAATTCAAAATTAGAAGTATACGAGGCACTTGGGGATATTATGAGAGTGCTTCAAAAGAATAATAAAGCAATAGAATACTATCAAAACGCTTTACTCATTGACACTAACCAGGCTGATCTGCATACTAAACTTGCAATAGCTTTAAATAAAGCAGGAAACCTGGACATAGCAGTAAAAGAATATGATATTGCATTAAGTCTTGATGAAAATAATAAAGAAATCATAAATTCACTGGAGAATATCTGGAAAACAAGACTGCAAGAAGATCCTCGAGACCCTGTTGCACATATGAATTTAGGTGTAGTCTTACAAAAAAAAGGGGATTTTCAAAATGCATTAAATGAATACAAAATTGCCGAATCGATTGATCCCAAAAACCTTACTTTAAGCTTAAACCTTGGAACACTTTTTCAGGCAATGAACGATCTTCCAATGGCATTAAGAGCTTATGATTCTATCCTACAAATTAATCCAACTGACCCACTTGCACATTATTACAGAGCTACAGCTTTAAAACAGATAGGAAACATTAAAGGTGCAATAGATGAATTTCAAATAGTATTAAAAATTGATCCCAATAATATTCCTGCTAAAAAATCATTATTTGAAGCTGTGAAAGAAATCCAAAATCCTGATGAAAGCCTTCAAATAATGAGTGAACTGGCTAAAGCATATGAGAATGATGCTATTGCACAGTATAACTTTGCTTACCAACTTCATTCACAAAAGAAAATTGATGAAGCATTAGCATTTTATCAGAAAACAATTGTAATTAACCCCAAATTAATAGATGCATATCTAAATATAGCCTCAATTTACAAAGAAAAACAGCAATATTCAGAAGCAATTTTAACTCTACAAAATGCGCTGGTTGTGAATCCTGATGATTCCAAAGTAAAGAGTTTATTAGCGCAAATCCAAGAATCTGCAACAATTACCAAATATGATCAAGCTGTAAAAAAGCATAATCAAGGTGATTATGAAGGTGCTATTCAAGATTATTTAAGAATAGCTGAAGAGAATGGAGATAGTGCCGATGTATATGTAAGTCTTGGTGCAGCATATCAGGCTGCAAATAAGATTAATGAAGCAGCAGTTGCCTATAATAAAGCCTTGGAATTAGATAAAGAAAACTCTGCTGCTCTTTATTACCTGGGCACCATCTACTATTCCCAGAAAAATTACGAAAAAGCTTACATCGTATATGAAAAGGCTTTAACTCAGGACCCTGATAATGGAGACATTAAAGAAGCCCTTAAGGCTGTCAAGCTCGCAAGGGATGAAGAACTTCTTAATAAAGGATTAAACGAATACAACGCTCAAAAATACTTAAAAGCCCTAGAAATATTTAATCTCGTTATAAAATCAGACCTTAATAATGCTTATGCCTACTATTACCGTGGCATGGTTTATGATGCACAAAAGAAATATCTAACCGCAATTGAAGATTATAAAAAAGCATTGGCAAAAGATAACACTTTAATCCTCGCTTATTATGCTCTTGGAGTTGATTATGATACACTAAATCTTAAAGTTGACGCTAAAAAAGCATATCAAAAATTCGTAGATGGCTCAAAAGACCAAAATGATGAATACGTAAAATACGCAAAACAAAGACTCCAAAAACTATAAATGAATACAAAACAATATCAAGAACTAAATAAAGCTCAATTAACTATTGGTACAGTTCAACTCAACAGTAAGGTTATTCTTGCACCAATGGCAGGAATAACAGATTCTGTTTTACGCCAGATAGTTAGAATGTTTTCCTCAGATTGTCTGCTTACCAGTGAAATGGTAAGCTCAGAAGCCTTATTAATGAATCATGATAAAAGCATCATTAATCATAATAAAATTGAATATCCTCTTTCTTTTCAACTTTCTGGCCATAAGCCAGAATTAATGGCAAAAGCAGCTAAGGCTCTTGAAGAAATCTCAACCATTATTGATATAAATATGGGATGTCCAGCCCCCAAAATAGTTAGAAATAATGACGGAGTGAAGCTAATGACAGATTTAAAACTAGCTTCACAAATAATCAGCTCAATAAAAAACTCCGTCTCCATTCCAGTTACAGTCAAATTTAGATTAGGATGGGACTCTGGCACAAAAAACTTCATAGAATTTGCAAAAATGGCAGAAGAATCAGGAGCAGACGCTTTATGTATTCATGGTCGGACTAAATCCCAAATGTATTCAGGAATAGCAGACTGGCATGCCTTAGGAGAGGCAAAGAACAGTGTTAAAATTCCTGTAATAGCAAACGGCGATATAACTTCACCTGAAAAAGCCAAATCCTGTCTTGAAATCTCAAAATGTGACGGAATTGCTATAGGAAGAGGTATTTTAGGCGATCCTGGCTTAATTTATAGGATTGAAGAATACATACAAAACGATAATCTCTTACCAGAACCAACTATTCAGGAAAGATTAGAATTAGCCTTAATACACTGCAAAAAGGAAGCAGAACTAAAAGGGGAGATTCACGGCATTAAGTTTATGCGAAAATTCTTTGGCCACTATATAAAAGGCATAAGAAACGCCACCAAATACAGATTTGACCTAGTAAGAGTTACTTCAATAGCTGAAATAGAAGACTTATTTAGCACAATAATTGAGAATCTTGATAATTCCTGCTAAATAAAGCTAATTTTATCTATATTTCTTAATCCAATAGAGTTTTGACAGCAGTGTTTACACGAAATATTAGACAAATAGATAACTATTTAATTCATTGACAACTCAGATACATATAAATACAAAGACAGATTTTCACATAAATATCCCTAAGCTTTTATTAATAAACCTTAAAAGGGTGATATTTATTTTAACACTTTAGGATGATGTTGTTTATATAAAATAATGTTATATTAATAATGTAAAATTTAATTGGACTTCTTTCATCAATTCCAAGCAACCTAAATGGATAATATATATAGGATGCCTCGACCCTAGCTTAATTCGTCGGAAGACGGTTATAAGGATCGGGGTGTCCACCTATGTTAAACAGTATAAATAGATGAAAATCTTTTTATACTGTTTAACTGCCTTATTATTTTTAGTAGTGCTCCAACTATGACTGATAACTTTAGGTCAAGTCTATCAGCTACAAAGATATCAAGCGTTAACTTAAGTTAGGTGATTTATATCACCTTATTTTTTCTTTATCTTGCTAGTTTGAACTTTAGCAGGAGATGATTTCTGAATTTCCCTAAGACTTTTCAGCTTATCTCTAATCTCTGCTGCACGCTCAAAATCAAGAATCTTAGCAGCTGCATGCATACTTTTTTCGAGCTTATCAATAATTTTAGGCAGATCATCAATTGTAGCACCAATTTCTACCATCTGCTCAGCTATAACATCCTCGACACTTCTATAACTATTTACAAGTTCAAGCAAGTTATTTTTGATATCTTTAACAATAGTTTTAGGCGTAATATTATTTATTCTGTTATGTTCAATTTGAATTTGCCTTCTTCTGTCAGTTTCTTCTTTTGCTCTTTGAATACTGTTAGTAATTTTATCAGCATAAAGAATGACTTTACCGCAAGAATTTCTTGCAGCTCTGCCAATAGTCTGAATTAAACTTGTTTCAGACCTTAAGAATCCTTCTTTATCAGCATCCATTATTGCAACCAGTGTAACTTCCGGCAAATCCAGCCCTTCTCTAAGCAGGTTTACTCCAATTAATACATCGAATTCACCCAGCCTTAAATCTCTTAAGATTTCTACTCTTTCAAGTGACAGTATTTCACTATGTAAATATCTGACTCTGATGCCAAGCTGAAGAAAATAATCCGAAAGATCTTCAGCCATTTTCTTTGTAAGAGTGGTTATTAATACTCTTTCATTCTTGTCAGCACGTTTTTTAATCTCACTTATAAGATCATCAACCTGATTCTCAATAGGCCTTATTTCTACTCCAGGATCAATAAGTCCTGTTGGACGAATTATCTGCTCAACTATCTGATCAGCAGTTGTTCTTTCAAACTCAGCAGGAGTAGCCGAAACATATATAACCTGATTAACTCTCTCCCAGAATTCTTCAATTTTAAGTGGTCTATTATCTCTAGCACAGGGAAGCCTGAATCCATAATCAATCAGAACACTTTTTCTTGCAGCATCCCCATTATACATGCCTTTTATTTGGGGCAAAGTAACGTGAGACTCATCTATAACGACAAGAAAATCATCAGAAAAATAATCTAACAAAGTAGCTGATGGTGAACCTGGTTCTCTTCTTTCAAAAATTCTTGAATAATTCTCAATTCCGTTACAATAGCCGACTTCTCTAATCATTTCTATATCATGACTGGTTCTTTGCCAAATTCTTTGAGCTTCAAGTAGCTTATTCTGGCTTTTTAATTCGTCATATCTCTCAACCAATTCATTCTTAATTAGTTGACAAGTTTCAAGAAGATCTTCAGTTCCTGATAAATAATGAACAGCAGGAAAAATAATCACATTTTCGCAAATTTCAAGCACTTCACCAGTTACATGATCAATTTTTGAGATTTTTTCAATCTCATCACCAAAAAACTGAAGCCTGATTATAGTATTTTCATAAGATGGCTGAATTTCAACAATATCACCTCTAGCCCTAAAAGTTCCCCTCTTAAGTTCAATATCATTTCTTTCATAATGAACATTTACTAACTCTCTTAAAAAGTCATCACGATCTATTAAATCCCCAAGAGATATTTTTATTGAACCCCTAAAATAGTTTTGAGGAAGTCCCAAACCATAAATACAGCTAACACTTGCCACAACTACAACATCTTTTCTTTCAAATAAACTTCTTGTAGTACTATGGCGAAGTCTGTCAATTTCATCATTGACGCTGGCTGTTTTTTCAATGTATGTATCAGTTCTAGGAATGTATGCTTCCGGCTGATAATAGTCATAATAACTTATAAAATACTCAACAGCATTATTGGGCAATAATTCTTTCATTTCATTATATAGTTGAGCTGCTAAAGTCTTATTATGGGCAATAAGCAAAGTTGGCTTTTGTACATTTTGTATAACATTTGCAATTGTATAAGTTTTACCGGACCCTGTTACCCCTAAAAGAGTCTGACTCCTAAAACCATTCCTTATTCCTTCTGTCAGAGATTGAATAGCTTTTGGCTGATCACCAGCCGGACCATAGTTTGATACTAACTGAAATTGCTTTGTCATTCTTATATTTTCTTATGATTATTATTCATTACATATTAATATTTTACTATATTCACTTATAGAAAAAGAGCAAAATTAAAACTATTTTTAACTTATTACCTAAATTAACCTATTCCTAAATTAGCTTTTTGATTAATTAAAAAATTTCTAAACAATTTGTAGAATATTAAATGAACTATTCAAATGACAAACTTCTTACAATATGCAAATTTTCCGCTAAATAAAGGACTAGCCATTAGTGAAAATAAAAGTATAATAATAGATGATAATATCACCTGATTTAAGTTAACGATTAGAAGCTTTGAAGTATTTAGACTTAATGACTTGAGGTATTATTGGAATTATCGATGACCTAAAAATGTGGCTTAGCCACTTAATTAATGTTTGAATACTATTCAATATTTAAAAATCTTCTTAATTGAGTATACTAAAGCAATTATTTCAGTAATACGGATTTAAATGGGGGAATCTAACAGCTAATGATTAGGAATATTTATAAAAAGCTGTTTAAACTAAACCTGTTCCTAATCTTAAATTTTGTTATTATATTCTCCTGTCAAGCTGCATTTGCACAAATAGGCATTATTAGCAGTAATACAAGCGCTAAAGTTTATTCTAACAGACATATTGGCAATTATAGTGAATTATTTCAAGAAATTGTCTATACATTTAGCAATACAAATATAAAATACAATATAATTTCTGAAAATGAGCTGGATACTATAAGCGTAAGAAACTTCAGCATCATAGTGCTCCCTTTAATAACAGACTTATCTCCGGAAACATACTCAAAAATCGAAAGCTATATACAAGAAGGTGGAAAAATTATAGTAATTTTTCCTGATACCTATTCTAGCCCAATGGTTCAGAGACTTGCTGAACTTGTAGGCGTACAGCTTGGTTCCACACAAAGAACTACATACAAAACAACGATAAATTGGCTTAATAATTATAAAATCCCGGAAAATTACTTTCCTGTTTCAACAAGAATAGCCACAATATTCTCAGATCCATCTTCAAAGCCAATTGCATCCTGGAATCAAAATAATGAAACCTCTCCTGCAATAACTATATCAAATAAAGGTAGCTATATTAGCTGGAGGTGGGGTAATGATGGAACACTTTCATTTAACGTAGCTGCCATAAAGTCAACAATAGAGTCATTAGTGCCGGGAATTATCATTAAAGAGCAATCAAAACTAGCATTTAAAGAGATGGAAGATAAAATAAGTGAAATAAATAAATTACGGCAAGATACGTCAGAATTTCTTGAATCTTTTAAACAAGCAAGTTCAACAACGCTTGCAGATATTCAGGAGCACGTATATATTTCAAAAATGCAGGAAAATCTGGCTAAATCTTATTATCAAAATTGCGAATACGAAAAAGCACAGGAAGAACTTAAAAAAGCCAGAATAAATGCAATGTACGCATATGCAAAAGTTGTGCCGTCAAATGTTGTTGAAGGTAGAACACTATGGCTCGACAGAGGCACTATAGTAGCTATTAAAAACCCGAAAGAAATGTCAGATTTATTCAATAAAATCCAAAAAATCGGAATAAATATCGTATACTTTGAAACATTAAATGCAGGTTATGCTATTTACCCTAGTGAAATAACAGAGCAAAATCCACAAACTAAAGGCTGGGATCCTTTATATTGGGCGGTTCAAGAAGCACATAAAAGAAATATTGAATTACACGCCTGGGCCTGGATATTCGCCGTAGGAAATACAAGACACAATCCTATAATTGGAAAACCAAATGATTATCCTGGTCCCATAATAGCAAAAAATCCTGACCTGGCTCTTCTAGGCCCAACAGGCAATATGATTCCTGCAAATCAACATGAATATTGGATAGACCCCGCCAATATTAAGGCAAGAAAGCTGATAATTTCCATTTTAGAAGAGATGGCAACTGATTATCAGATAGATGGAATTCAATTAGATTATATTAGATATCCTTTCCAAACTGTCAATAATTATATGGGCTATAATCCTGAAGGAAAACAAAAATTTGAAATTGAATCGGGCTATAAACTTGATAAGCCTGATGAAACTATAATTAAAGCCTGGAATATCTGGAAAACAAAGCAAGTTACAAAGTTCGTACAGGAAGCTTCTTACAGATTAAAAAAAATAAAACCTGATATTCAAATTTCAGCTGCTGTATTTGGCACAGAAAGAAGCTCTAGAATGAGCTCAATCCAGCAAGACTGGGAAAATTGGGTTGACAAAGGGTGGGTAGACATATTAAACCCAATGATATATTCCTCTAACACTCCAAAATTAGTTGAAAGCATAAATTATATAAATAAAGCCATAGGCTATAAAGCATTTGTCTATCCTGGTATTGCCGTTAGACAACTTGGAGCAGATGATTTACTTGATCAAATCTACGCCATTAAAGGCAACGGCTTAATGGGAAGCACAATATTTGCAATGGCACACCTTGATCCTGATAAATCAGAACTTTTAGAAATTGGCCCTTACAGATTTAAAGAAGCTAAAGCTCCAAATAGCAATCCTGTAAATTCAGCAAGAATACTTGTAGAAGAATTTTTATACAATGTAAACAGCCTAAAACAAGATGATAGCTCCCTTATAGCCATACGTAAATATACAGGTAATGCAGTTATTGCTGAAGCAGGAAAAACTCATGCTTATATCTTAAAATTACTGAATAATCCTACTCCAACAAACATTCAGCAAGCAATAGTAATGCTTAGAGAACTGGAAAACCTTACACAAAGATGGTTAATGGTGGATAGCAGCATAAAACCTACAAAATTAAAGCTCCTTACAACATATTTAAAAGAAGCACAAATATTGTTATCATATGAACATCATAAACAAAGCTCAAAAGATTATCCCCCGACTGATTCCGTGATAGATAATATGCTTTCTAAAATTGATAAAAATTAAAAATCACCAACTTGATATTTTATTTTT
>MFRQ01000032.1:19732-20205 GCA_001784615.1 Candidatus Melainabacteria bacterium RIFOXYA2_FULL_32_9 | reverse complement strand
TTATGGGTATTATAGGTGTTAAAACCTGGATATTTAAGGGCGAAATTCTTCCTGGTGAAGTTGCCGACTTAAATATTAAATCCAAAGCTTCAAATGAAGCAGTCCAAGCACAGGGTGGACCTGGCGGACGTGGTGGTCCTCGCAAAAGAAGAGGCCCTGGTCCTGGCGGTCCTAAAGGCCAATAAAGCGGGAGCGCTGGTTTTAGGGTAGCGCACCATCAAAAAATGATAAGTGCCCTGCAATCTAAACCGAAACCAAACTCATTCTAGTATAATGCCTATCAGGCACATTAATAAGTTAGGAGCAAAATTTGCTATGTTAATGCCAAAAAGAACAAAATATCGTAAGCAGATGAGAGGAAGAATGTCTGGTACCGAAACCAGAGGTACGACAATACAGTATGGCGATTTTGGCTTACAAAGCTTAGAGCCAGCCTGGATTAACAGTCGTCAAATTGAGGCTGCCAGAAGAGC
>MFRQ01000032.1:7152-19651 GCA_001784615.1 Candidatus Melainabacteria bacterium RIFOXYA2_FULL_32_9 | reverse complement strand
AACTCGTATGGGTTCAGGTAAAGGTAACCCTGAATATTGGGTAGCAGTTGTAAAACCAGGCAGAATTCTTTTCGAACTTGCTGGTGTAGATAGAGAGGTTGCAGTTACCGCACTTCAATTAGCAGCTCAAAAACTTCCTATAAAAGTAAGAATCATAGAAAAATAATTAAATGGTGGTGAGTAAAGTGAAACTAAGTGAAATGCGTGAGCGAACAATCGATGAACTAGGCGAACAAGTAATTGCTTTAAGAAAAAAATTACTGGAGCTTAGATTAAATAAATCACTTCATAAGCTTGAAAATACAGCAGAAATTGCAAGTGCTAAAAATGAAATCGCTCAACTTAAAACCGTTATGAGAGAAAAACAGTTACAAAAATAAGCCGAGAGCTATACGTTTAGCTCATCCATGGAGGTTTTTAAACGTGCCTAAGAAAGAAAAATTTGGTCGAGTAGTAAGTAATAAAATGGATAAAACCGTTGTGGTTGAAGTCCAAGAATTCAGATCACACCCAATATACAAGAAAATCATTGCTGAGACAAAAAACTATATGGCAAATGACTTAAACAATGCTTGTATTGAAGGCGATGAAGTTCGTATTGTAGAAACAAAACCAGTTAGTAAGACAAAACGTTGGACAGTAGCTGAAGTAGTTAAAAAGGCTGTTCAGGTTTAGACTATTTATTCCAATAATAAGGAAAAAAACGATGATTCAACAAGAAACAAGATTAAATGTAGCAGATAATACTGGCGCAAAAACGCTTTTATGTATTAGAGTTTTAGGGAGCTCTAATAAGAGATACGCTGGAATAGGTGATGTCATCGTTGCAGCTGTCAAAGATGCAGCACCAAATATGCCTGTTAAAAAATCTGACATTGTTAAAGCAGTTATTGTGCGTACCAAAGCCAGTTTAAGAAGAACAGATGGTACAACAATCAGATTTGATGAAAATGCTGCTGTAATAATTAACAAAGATGGTAACCCTACAGGCACACGTGTATTTGGACCTGTAGCACGTGAGCTTAGAGAAAGAAATTACATGAAAATCGTTTCTCTGGCTCCAGAGGTAATTTAGGAGAATAATCATGGCTAGTTCAAATCAGAAAAATAAATTACACGTAAAAACAGGCGATAGAGTTCTTGTTATTTCCGGTAAAGATAAAGGTAAAATTGGAAATATCAAAAAAACTTTACTTAAAGCAAGTAGAGTGGTTGTTGAAGGAGTTAATATAGTTACTAAGGCTATGAAACCTAATCCAATGAAAAACATTCAAGGTGGATTAGTAAAGCTTGAAGCTCCTATTAATGCATCAAATGTAATGCTTTATTGCTCAAAATGTGAAAAACCATCAAGGATCAGACATGAAGTGTTAGAAAGTGGCCGCAAGGTTCGCGTCTGTAAAAAATGTGGTGAACAAGTAGATTAAGGATCAGAATAATGGCAATAACTAAAGATCTTAAGAAAAAATACACAGAAGATGTTGTACCAGCTCTAAAAAAACAATTTGGTTATGCAAACCCTTATGAAGTGCCTAAGCTTGAAAAAGTAGTACTCAATATGGGTGTTGGAGAAGCTGTTCAAAACGTTAAAATTTTAGATGCAGCAGTTCAGGAATTAACCAAAATCACAGGACAAAAGCCTGTTGTTACAAGAGCTAAAAAATCAATAGCTACCTATAAGTTAAGAAAAGGTATGCCTATTGGAACAATGGTTACCTTAAGAGGTCAAAAAATGTATGACTTCTTACAAAAGCTCATTAGTATCGCTCTTCCAAGGATCAGAGACTTTAGGGGTGTGAATGATAAGAGTTTTGATGGTAGAGGTAATTATTCAATTGGTTTAAAAGAACAAATTCTATTCCCGGAAATTAACTACGATGAAGTAGATATGGTTAAAGGAATGAATATATCAATTATAACCACAGCTAAAACTGATGAAGAAGCGAAAGCTTTATTATCAGAATTAGGAATGCCATTCAGAAAGAAATAACATAAAGGAGATATACCTTGGCAAAAAAAGCAATGATGGAAAAAGAGCAACATAGAAGAGAATTAGTTGCAAAAGGGAAATATCCTAAAGTAAGACTGCATAATCGTTGTAGTATATGTGGACGTCCAAAAGGATATTATCGTGATTTCGGACTTTGTAGACTACATCTCAGACAAATGGCTCATCAAGGCTTACTTCCAGGAGTTACCAAAGCAAGCTGGTAAATATTTAGTTCATTTAAGTAAGTAAAGCGATTAGTTAGTAAGTAATTTAACTCCTAAGAGAGGAAATAAGAATGAATACAGATCCAATAGCAGATATGCTAACACGTATAAGAAATGGTAATATAGCAAAACATTCAAGCGTTGAGATGCCTAGCTCAAAGCAAAAAGAACAACTTGCTGTCTTACTTAAATCTGAAGGTTATATTGAAAATTACGCTGTTAAAGAAGTTGGTAAATTTAAAGTCTTAAGCGTGGATTTAAAGTATGGAGCTAATAGAGCTCCAGTAATAACAAACTTACGTCGTATTAGTAAACCTGGCCTAAGAGTATATAGTAAATCACAAAATTTACCTAAAGTACTTGGTGGATTAGGAATTGCTATAGTAAGCACAAGCAAAGGACTATTAACCGATAGAAAAGCAAGAAAAGAAAAAATTGGTGGTGAAGTTCTCTGCTATGTATGGTAGATGATATAATCATCTAAACCCTAATTCGTAATTCCGAGAAAAGTTTTAGGGAGAGGTAGTTAGATATATCGGGAAATGGAGACAAATTACAATGTCCAGAATTGGTAAAGCCCCAGTAGTGGTTCCAGATAAAGTTGAAGTTAAAATTGAAAATAATGTTGTTACAGCTAAAGGACCTTTAGGAACTCTAAATGTAGCAATTAGGTCTGAAATTACTGTAAAACAAGAAGACGGTAAAATAATTCTTGAAAGAACGAATGATGAGCGTAAAACAAGAGCTCTTCATGGATTAAGCCGTACACTTGTTTATAATCTTGTTAATGGTGTGAATACAGGTTTCTCAAAAAATCTAGAAATACATGGAGTTGGTTATAAGGCAACAAAAGAAGGTAATACATTAATACTTGCTCTTGGTTATAGCCATCCTGTTAAAATAGATCCTCCTGAAGGCTTAGATATAAAAGTCGAAGGAACTAATAAAATAACGGTATCAGGTGCAGATAAACAAGCTGTTGGTGATCTTACTGCTTTAATTCGTAGTAAGAGACCTCCTGAAGTCTATAAAGGCAAAGGAATAAGATATCAAGGTGAGTACATACGTAAAAAAGCTGGTAAAACAGGTAAATAAGCTTAGGTGAATAACTATGATTAAACAAAAAAACAGAAAAGAAATAGCAGCAAAAAGGCATAACAGAATTAGGGTTAAAATTAGTGGTACTTCAGAGAGACCAAGATTAAGTGTTTATAGAAGTAACAAGCATATTTATGCTCAAATAATTGATGATATTAAAGGTGTTACTCTTGCATCCGCTGGTACCACAGAAACAACATTAAAAGACCAAAGTTCTCATGGTGGAGATGTTGAATCTGCAAAAAAAGTTGGTCAACTTATCGCAGAAAGAGCTAAAAAAGCTGGAGTTGAATCAGTAGTATTTGATAGAGGCGGCTTCTTATATCACGGTAGAATTGCGGCTCTTGCAGATGCAGCTAGAGAAGGTGGCTTAGTATTCTAATTTATAATTAGTTTATAAGTATTAGCAAAAAGATGGGGTTTATAAACCCCATCTTTTTGTACAGAAATGATAAATAAGAGAATATATATCTTATTCTTCTATTATTATAAAGCCCTTTTTTCTTAACTCTACCTGGTATTTAAAGCTGGCTTTTACCAGTCTTCCCACATCTTTTTGTTTTATATCAACAAAAGTAAATGCATTAATATATCTGATTTCTCCGTTATAAGTTATCTTTTTACTATAAACGTGTTCACATCTTGAGATTACAGGTTCATTATCTGAGTCGTTTATATATATTGTACATTCTATATCGTAATATTGGTCTAAAGGTTCATTTGATGTATAGCTAAAACCACTTCCACTTATATCTTTTGTTTTTATGTTATAAACTTTTTTTTCAGTTTTTTGTCTATCTATGAACACTGTAAGCTCTGCTTCAAGACTAGCAGGTACTCTTAAATATTCTCTTCTTTGAATATGTTGTGTAAAGTAAGGATGACAAATCCATAATCCTGATATAGTTGATAATTCCTTATCAATAACTTTACTTTCTCCTAGATATATTCCTCCATCCGCATGGATACCTAGGCTAATGGTTTGTCCAACGGGTATATTATAAGTAACCCCGTTGTTACTCGGAGTATCGATAAGAATTCTATCTTCTTCTACCCTTTTAACATAACTTTTCAATGAGTAAAAGTTATGTTCTTTGTCTTCAATTTCAATATCTATCTTTGCTAATTCTTTTATAAAATCATAAATATCTGCCATGATGATTCTCTTAATGTTTAATCTAAAAGATTTTCAAGAACTTCTGCTCTTTTTTCGTTTGCTTCTGTGTTAGTAATTCTGCTTCTTCTAATGTAATTTCTTAAAGCTTCTCTAACCAGTTCACTACGTGTTCTTTGCTCATTAGCAGCAAAGCTGTCGATCATACTTAAAAAATCATCAGACATTGAGATAAGAACTTTGGCCATACTATTCCCTCCTGATCCCTGTTGAAATGGTCTGCATTTGTATATATTATAGCATTATATTTTATATTAGCCATTATGTAACAATATTTAAATAGAAAAATCTTAAAGATGTTTGATTTGTTATATTTTAATACATTATTCGGTAATTATAACAAATCTTTTATAATTATAATCAAGAAAAATGCTTTCGAAAACGCCTTTATCATTGTATTTAATGTTTAAAGATTTAAGTAATTCCTTTTGTACTGAATATTCTTCTTCTCCTTGATTAACAATAATCATTTTTCCATCACGTTTTAGAAGGTTATAAGCTTTAGATAACATTTCTTCAGGTTTAAAGTATTTTAGTGGCAATCCCCAATTTAATAAGGGCTTCTGACTTACAAAGGGTAAAAACCAGGTTATATAATCATATTTACCTTCATGATGCATTAAATCACCCTTAATATAGTTTGTATTTTCAAGATTTCTAATATGATATTTAGCGTAATCATATCTTGAATATAAGTTTGTATATACTCTGAAAGGGTCTATTTCTATGCCTGTTAACTGAATTTTTTTCTCAAAATAGGCGTTTTTAAAGAAATTATATTCTCCTTGAGCATAAAACCAATTTTTAGAACCTATATCAAGAATGGAGATATCATTAGAAGTTAAGTTTAAATTATTATCTAAAAGTTCAATTGTATATAAGGTTTCAAGATAATTTCTTTTAGTTGAATCCTCTTTAAGTCTGCATAAATTATACTTTTTACAATATTCAATTTCTTTTAGCGCTGCTATTTGCTTGTCTTCATCATTTAAATGATCAAATAATCCTGTTTTCGACTCATTTTTTATAAAATAATTTCCCCGTGAAAACTTTACTTTATTTCTAAGCCAGAAATCAAAGTTATTAGCAAGTTTTTTAATGAGCATTTTTCCCTCAGATAATTCCGAAATACTACCCATATTTTAACTCCTAAAAATATTAAAAACCACCTTATAAGGTGGTTTTTAATATTTTTTATATCTAAATTATGATGAAATATATTCTTTTAGATGTTTTGCTTGATGTGAGGCTCTGAGCTTTTTAATAGCTGTGTCTTCAATTTGTCTTATTCTTTCTTTAGAAAAACCAAACATTCTTCCTAATTCCTCTAAAGTCTTGCTATTTCCACCATTTAATCCGAATCTTTCTTTAATGATTTTCTGCTCACGAATAGAAAGTACTGATAAAGCTTCATTAATGTCTTCATGTAATAGACTACTAACAGCTTTATTATGTGGGGCTGTGTGTGTACTGTCAGGTACATAATCTTCAAGGAACAAGTCTTCGCCAATTGGCATATCAAGACTTATAGGTTCCCTTGACATAGCCTTCTTAATATTAGCAACTTTATCTTTTGGCATTTGCATTCTTTTACCTAATTCTTCTAAATTAGGTTCATGCCCTAACTCAAGTGCTAATTCAACTTTAGCTTTTTTAAGTTGTCTAATTTTATCTGACATATGAACAGGAATACGTATTGTTCTTGATGTATTAGCTATACAACGAATAATAGTTTGTCTGATCCACCAGGTAGCATATGTACTGAACTTAAATCCACGTCTGTAATCAAATCTTTCAGCAGCACGCATTAAGCCTAAACTTCCCTCTTGAACCAGATCCATAAAGAGTACACCTTGTCCAACGTATTTTTTAGCAATACTTACTACTAATCTTAAATTAGCCTGTATTAATTTATTCTTAGCTTCTTTTGCTTCTTTTTTTGAGCCTTCTTTAATTTTTCTGCCTAGCTCAATTTCCTCAGTGGAAGTTAACATACGCTTACGTCCAACATCTCTGAGGTACATTTGTAAAATATCATCAGCTTTAAATTCTTTGGTTATAGCTTTTTTACGCTTACTAGGAGCAGAAACTTCAACTACATCTTCCTCGATATCGTTTAAATCAAGGTCAAAATCATCGTTTTCGATGATAGCATCTTTTTTGTCAACTACAAGTTCATCTTCTTCAAGATCAGCTAAATAATCAAAATCTATCTTTGCCGAATTCTTATCAAGCTTTGCAATTTCTGGTATAGCCATTTTACCTTCCTTCTTTGTTAGTCCTCTACCCATATTCATTTATATTGGAGTGAGATTGAAATTTGTTTTAAAGAGTATTTAAAGTTTGCACATTAATTTGGACGATTAATATACTATTTTGTTTCTTTATAATTTACCTGACGGGGTGATGCACTTATTCAATTGGTCAAAAAAATAAATTGTCATTATGTGTAATGACAAAGCCGGGTACGGTAAGAAAAAATATTGTTTTTAGTCCTAAAAGATAATAATAGTTTGTCCAATTTGATTGCCCGTAAGGTGAATTTTAAAGAAATGGTGAAACACTTATAATTCCCTAATAAATAAGAGTATTAACAATTCAAGAATAAGTAAGGAGAAATCATGGCAGAAGATAGAAGAAACAATGCTTTATTAGCAGGAATAGTTGTATTTGTAATCTTGGTTATAGGGATTATTGCTTTAATATATTTTGTGAGCAGGACAGAAATTCCTGAAGGATTAAATCAAACGACTGAGAATATTCAAGTAAATATACAACAACAAACACAGGAGCAAGCACCAGGAACAACTGAGCAAACAGGACAACAACAGGAAACAGTTGCTCCTCTGGAAAATCAACAGCCACAAACTCAGAAGGAACAGCAGCAAGGTAATATGACTCAAGGTCCTGCTGGCAACCAGACTACACAGCAACAGAACAGACAAGCTCCCTCACAAAATACCACAAGTAACGGTAGATGAAATTATAGACGAACCTAGCCACGCTTATTCAGATGCAATATTTGCATCTTTTTTATTGCGTCCTTAATTGCTGGTTACAAGGAAGCAGGCTATAAAAATACGTAAATAAGGTGGAAATATCTCCACCTTATTCACAAACTTATCAGATTATTGAATTATAAGAATTTATTTTATGCCTCTACAGGTTCTTGAGCCTCTTGGCTTTCTTGCTTAATTTTGTAGAAATAAACAACCGGATATTCTCTTGAATAAATTTCCTGTCCGTCTCTTTCCACAATGAAGATAACGTTACCTGATTCTTCACCCATAGCTATATTTACGTTTGAAGCAATAGCATTAAATACTGACTGTTCACTTGTTATTTTAACTTTTATAGCGCCAACTTCAAACTCTTCTCCTGTTGTAACTGCTTTTATTTTGAATTTTAAGTCATATTCACCAGGTTGCCAGCTTGGACCACATATAAATGCCAGATCAAAATTAAATTTTGCTGGTGAATGTATAGCAGTGAGCTGATCCCATATATTAATTGCAGTTAATCTGTTATTTCTAAATATCATTTGTTCTGCAACTAACAAATATTGTTTTTCCATACTAATAACCCTTCCTACTTATTCTACTTACAAAATAGTTAGTTCCATGAAAATACTATATAAAAAACATTTAATAAATTAGTTACTTATACATGATTAATCATACTGCTAGGTTATAGAATTTAAAAATTTTTATATAATTACCCCAATTGCTGTCAAAAATCATATTTTAATCCTAATGGGGCAAAATAATCGTATCAAATTAATTAATTTATAACATTTGCTTATAATAAATGATTTAAGAGATTTTATTTTTATAGTAATAATAGGTTAAATTTAGGTGATGAGGCTCGCCAGTGTTCGCAAGAACCGAACTGCCAGAATAAGTGGGTAATGCTCGCTTTAATGGGCTGATAGCTTCTACTTCATTATCATTAAGGAGGTAGTTCTATTATGTACAATTATATTATGGTTTTTATCGGCGGTGGCATTGGAGCAGTTCTTAGGTTCATCATTACAGTTCTTTCCAATAAATTTTTAGGAGCTGAATATCCTTATGGTACATTTATAATAAATATTACCGGAAGCCTATTTTTAGGCTTTGTATTGGCTTTAGCTGCCGATAGAGTCGAAAACATAAATCCTAATTTAATAATATTCTTAACCATAGGTATTGCTGGTGGATTTACTACATTCAGTACATTTAGCTATGAATCATTAGTATTAATTAAAAAGGGTGAAATACTGAGCAGTATGAGTTATCTCTTTTTAAGTCCTATATTGGGTCTTATATCTGCATACTTTGGAACTTACCTGGCTAAACTATACAATAACTAATATTTTAGTAGTACTACAACGAAAACTGATAACTTTAAATTAAGTCTGCTTGTTTCAAAAGCTATAGTCGATAACTTATCAAGTTAACTAGATTGGCTTTATTGACTAAACAATAATATACTTAAATTATTGAAAAATAGTTTGTAGAAAGACTAACTTTTTATGAAAATAGCTTTTTTTGGTGTCCCAGAAGCTGGAATAGTATGTTTTAATACTCTTATGCAGCATAAAAAAAATATTATTGTTGTTGTTCCACCAACTCCTTCACATTATGCATATGGCATGATGGTTGGTTTAGCAGAACAATATAATATTCCTTGTTTAGCTTTTAATAATTCTCCTAAAGAAGAAAATTTTATTAATGCTTTTAGGGAATTACAACCTGATCTGGCTGTAGTTTGCTCATTTGATCATCTTTTACCACCAGAACTTCTTGAAATTCCACCTTTAGGTTTTATTAACTGCCATCCTTCCCTATTACCTCAATATAGAGGAGGAAATCCATTTTTCCATGGTATCGTAAATAATGAAAAGAAAACCGGCATAACTATTCATTATATGGACAGCTCTTTTGATACAGGGGATATAATTAGTCAATGGGAAACAAATATTGAGCCTGATGAGACTCTAGGCACTTTATTTAATAGATTAAATCTTCAAACCACGCATATGCTTATTGATATAATAAACAAGCTTGAAAAAGGAGAAAAGCCAGCTAGAAAACCTCAACTAAAAAATGGTGATTTTATGCTTGCACCAAATATAATTCCTGAAAAAGGTCATACTTTAATTGATTGGTCAAAGGATGCAGCTTACATAGATAGATTTATAAGGGCTCTAAATCCATTTTTGGGTGCAATAACAAGTTTTAGAGGATGCATAATAAAAATCTGGTCAGGCGTATATCTGGAAAATCATACAGATAATCATCAACCTGGAACCGTGATAAGTGTTACACAGGACAATATTGCAATAGCTACCGGAAAAGGAATATTTTTCCCAACTTGTTTACAGGTAGGAAACTTTGTAATTTCTGATGTGAGAGATTTTATAAGACGTACCAATCCTCAAATTGGTGAAGTTTTCACCAATAATTAATGATTTGAAAAATTAACAGTTATATAACCAAATTTAAAATTCTAAAATTAACCTAAAATACTCAATTCATCACTGACAAATTCTCTTATTTCTGAATTTTCATCAGTTAAGAATTGCTGGAGAATCTCTTTTGCTTGCTGATTTGAATATGTTGCTGCAATATCAGCTATTCCTGTTAGCGCTTTTAGCTTAATTGAAGAGCAATTGTCCTTTGTGGCCCTAACCAGCAATTTAAGAGTATCAACTGAATTTAAATAACACAAAGAAATCACTGCTGATTCTCTCAGATACTTATTTTCATCTTTAAGCATATTTTTTAAATCATAAAACAAATTCACAGGAGCTTTATCAACATATGCTTTTGCTGCAATACTCCTTATAACCTCATTATTACTTGACATTAAAAGTAAAATTTCTTGTTCAGATAGTGAGCTTATGCTATCAACAATTTCTGATATTCCTTTGCTCTTAATATCAGGGTCGCAAGAGGCAATTAATGTATCCAATTTTTGATTAATATTATCAAATCCTGCTCCAATATTTTTTAAATTTATTGGATTAGTTACAAACTGCTTCTTCAAAATATCAGTTTTATTAACATTTTCAGTTTTATTGAAATTTTTAAACATACAAACCTGCTATACTGCTTACTCAATTATATGATTACATATACCATAAGGAAAAATCCTTATTAAATTTTACTTAAAAAGGAGGATTTATTAAGTATGTAAACAAAAATTAACATTTTTTTACATAATATAAAAGTACTATTTATAAATTATATGATGAAACCCGTTACAAAACAGAGGTAGAATACATACTTACAATCTGCGTCAGAACCAGACTTGCTTGAAATTTTAATTAACTTCAAAACCAGGCTTTAAATATTTAAATAAAGTTTGATAATAATACCTTTAATAAAGATCTAAATATTTTTTTATAACATGGTATGCTAAGTTATAATTAAGTTATTAACCTGTTATTCTGCAAGTTATCACATAAAAACAGGTTTTAGAGGATAAATGAGAGCAAAAAGGGATATGGACTGGAAAATCTTTATTAAGCCATACATATCATCTGAAGAATATAAACCGTATAACATTGATTCAAAAAGATTAAATGGTTTTATATTCTTTATAATTCTTGGATTCATAACCTCTTTTAGCCTAATTACAAAGGTTGAAGGAAAATCAGATAATTATAAAACAAGTAATCCTGCACATTTTAAAATTCAAAAATTAAAAGAAACCATTAATAATGTTGAAATATCCAATGCAATGATTGAATCTGAGATACTTCTTTTAAATCATAGTCTGGCTCAGATGTTGGAAAGTAAGGAAAAGCAAGAAATACTGATGTTATCAAGATTTACCGGTACTCATAAAAAGATTGGGCCTGGCATTGTTATCAAATTATCTGACAGTGACAAACCTTTGGAATTATACGAAAATCCTAATATCGGATTAATCCATAATACTGATTTACTGAATTTAATTAATGATTTATGGGCTGCTAAGGCAGAAGCAATATCATTAAACAATGAGAGAATAACTTCCCGTACTGGAATTCGTTGTGTAGGGCCTACTATTTTGGTTAACAAAACTAGAATAGCTCCACCTTTTGTAATAAAAGCAGTAGGAAACCCTCAAGAATTGATAAAATCAGCAGAAAAAGAACACTTACCAACTTTCCAGGTAGCAGGGATAAAATATTCAATAGAAAAATATAACAAGTTAGAAATTCCAGCAGATAATACTATAATATTAGCAGGAGATTTTTAATTATGTGGTTACCTTCAGTTGGTCTTATAATAGGATTGATAATAGGAAGCTTATTTCCATTTAGTATTCCTGTACTAAGTGCTAAATACCTTGCTATCACAGCTTTATCTGCAATAGATTTTATTTTTGTAGGATTTAAAGCCAGATTAAATAATCATTTCAATACAACGTTATTTGTAATAGAATTTATATTAAATACAATCATTGCTATCGGTTTAGTTTATCTTGGCGATATAATGAATGCAGATTTGTTTATGGCAGTGGCCATAGTTTTAAGTGCAAGAATTTTTTATAATATTTCAAGTTTAAATCACCTGTTATTTTTTAAAAATAGTAATATAATGTAGTGTTAGTTAGGATAAAAACGAGGTCAAGCATAAGTGGATAATAACTTTGGGCCAAAAAACTTAGATGACATGTTACCAAGAGGCAATTCTCAAGGTGCAAACAATCAGGCTAATATTAAAGTAGTCGGTGTTGGCGGTGGCGGTGGAAATGCCGTTAATCGAATGATAGCAGCTGGATTAGGCGGTGTAGAATTTTGGGTAATGAATACTGATGCTCAAGTCTTAGAAATGTCTAGCTCTAGCAACGTAGTACAATTAGGTAATAGATTGACAAATGGTCTTGGCGCTGGTGGCGATCCTTCAAAAGGTGAAAAAGCTGCTGAAGAAAGCCGTGATGATATCATGGTAGCTCTTGATGGAGCTGATATGGTATTTATTACAGCAGGAATGGGTGGTGGTACAGGTACAGGTGCTGCTCCTGTTGTTGCACAAATAG
>MFRQ01000032.1:0-7140 GCA_001784615.1 Candidatus Melainabacteria bacterium RIFOXYA2_FULL_32_9 | reverse complement strand
GGTCTTGAAAAACTGAAAGAAAATGTTGATACAATTATTGTTATTCCAAACGATAAATTAATTGAAGTAGTAGAACGTAGAACAACAATTAGAGAAGCTTTCTATGTTGTAGATGAAGTACTATTACGTGGTGTACAAGGTATTTCAGATATCATTACAGTACCTGGTTTAATTAACGTTGACTTTGCTGACGTTAAAGCTGTTATGGCAATGTCAGGATCTGCTCTTATGGGTATTGGTCGTGGTAGTGGCGAAGGCAGAGCTATGGAAGCTGCTAAAATTGCAATTAATTCACCTCTTCTTGAAACTTCTATTAATGGAGCAAGCGGTGTCATATTCAACGTTACTGGTGGTCCTGATATGACATTACATGAAGTTTATGAAGCGGCTGAAGTTATTCACGACGCAGTTCTGGATGATGCAATTGTTATATTTGGTTCTGTAATTGATGATAGAATTCAGGGTGAAATTCAAATTACTGTTATTGCTACAGGATTTGATCTTAAGCCTCAAAATGGTCTGGAAGAAATTACAAATTCTTATGGAGCAGGTTTATCATCACTTTATCCTTCTACTCCAAACAAGAAAAAAGCTCAGGAGCTTGCAAGCAATATGCTAGATATTCCTGAATTCTTAAGAAAACCTTATTAAAGAATAATTTATAGAAAAAGCCAGAGTGCAAACTCTGGCTTTTTAGCTTAGTTACATAAATTTTCAGATTTATCCATCCTTGAATATTAAGGAATAAGCAAATAATTCTTAGGCTTTTCTCTATCGTTCCGCTGAGTAAGGGGCTATCCAGGAAATAAAATTTGTACAGCTGTCATTGCGAAGATTCTGAAGGAATCTGTGGCAATCTATCCATTTTACAATTAAAAGCTACTATTCAAAATTGGCAAGATCACCACGGAGACACTTCGTGTTTCCTCGTGATGACAGTCTTGTAAAATACGTAAGAATTTTTTTGTTACCTCATTAGATAGTGAAAATTTCTTGCTTATTTATGATAAGGCTCATTATTGATGATTTTAAAGGCTCTGTAGATTTGTTCAACGAGGAATAGTCTTATAAGTTGGTGAGGAAATGTCATTTTTGAAAGACTCAAGGTAAAATCAGCTCTTCGTTTTACACTGTCTGATAAACCAATTGCACCACCAATAACGAAAACTAATTGATTTATGCCTTTTAAATTTATTTCCTTAATTTTTGCTGCAAATTCTTCTGAATCAAGCTGTCTTCCAAGAATATCAAGAATTATCACATAAGCAGTATCCGGAATTTGCTTTAAAATTTTCTCTCCTTCTATTTCAATGCTTTTTTGAGGATCATATTTGAGATCTTCTGCACTAATCTCTGTGATTTTTAGCGAAGAATAAGGTTGAATTCTTTTTAAAAACTCTTCTATTCCTGATTTAATATATTTTTCTCTGATTTTTCCAACAGCTATAATATTTATATTCATAGAAAAATTGTACTACAAGATTAGACTTTAATTTTTCTTAAAAATCTTGTATGAAGACAAAAATAGCAAAAGCCCTCGATTAATCGAGGGCTTTTGCTTTATAAAGCTATATGCTAGCTTAATTTTTCGTGAAAAGCATGTTCTAAATCAGCTGGTGAATTGAATGTTTCACTTGGAATGTTGCTTAGAACATCTTTTACTTTTACTGGATTACCTTTTGTGTATTCTATTTCTCTGTCGCCATATTTTTGCATAATGTCATCTTTTGACATTGGAAAATTGGCGTTTTTAAATATTGATGCTACAGCTGCTGCGCCATAAGCATGCCCTGGTAATGGTCCACGTTCACCCATTATTTCTCCTCCTTTAATCGTTTATATCACGACTTTACATATTTTCATGTATAGAATGTTCTAAATCAGCTGGTGAATTGAATGTTTCACTTGGGAGATCTATTAATAGATCTCTTAATTTCTGAGGATTGCCTTTTCTCCATTCAACTTCTTTATCACCAAAGCAGCTTATAAGATCTTGTTTTGACATTGGAAAATCAGCACCTCTTATAGCTTGAGTTACAGCTGCTGCACCATAAGCATTTCCTGGAGCAGGTCCACGTTCACCCATTATTTCCTCCTCCTTTAATCGTTTATATTACGAACTTACATATTTTCATGTAAAGCATGTTCTAAATCAGCTGGTGAATTGAATGTTTCACTTGGAAGATCTATTAATAGATCTCTTAATTTTCTAGGATTACCTTTTGTCCATTCAATGTCTTTATCCCCATATCTATTTATAAGATCTTGTTTTGACATTGGAAAATCAGCGCCTCGTATAGCTTGTGTTACGGCTGCTGCGCCATAAGCATTTCCTGGAGCAGGTCCACGTTCACCCATTATTTTCCTCCTTTTTTATTTTCTCTTTTCTGGATTTATTTTAAGAAAAGAAAAATTAATTAACTTTGCTTTCATTTTAAATTGTTTAAAATAAAAAACATTAAACAATTGTTTAATATTTTACAGATAAATATTATTTCTCACTCATCCAGACTGGCTAAATAAACATATTAAATATGTTTTTATCTGTTTTTTCTTAATTTGATAGTTTGAATTCCTTATCATTTTCATATTTTAAATTTAAATACTAAATTATGGACAAATATTCCTGACTTAAATACACGATAATCCCATGTTATAATCTAAATAATTAATAGAGGGTAAGTTTCTAAAATTAAAGTTGATTTAAAGTGAATGTAGAAGAGTTAACCTCAACTGAGGAAATAAATAGCTGGTTACAGGAATATAAGAAAGCTGAAAACAACATTATTAAGTCTCAGCTTAGGAACCTTATAGTTCTTGCATATTTGCCATTTGTTAAAAAAATAGCGTATGGACTTGCAAGAAGGAGTTCTGACCCTACAGAAGACTTGATACAAGTTGGTAGTGTAGGACTATTAAAGGCTATTGAGCAATATGACACAAATCTTGGTGCTAGTTTTAAAACATATGCTACTTACTTGATTACCGGAGAAATCAGACATTATTTACGTGATAAAGGTAATATGATAAGAGCACCAAGAGAATTACAAGAACTATCCTTTAGAATTAATCAGCTAATTCAGGAACTAACAGTAAATTTAGGAAGACTTCCCAGTGATTTTGAAATTGCTGAAGCTTTAGAAATTCCAATTAATAAAGTGTGTGAAGTTACAGAAGTAGACAGAAGAAAGCAAATGATCTCTCTGGACCAGGTTGTTTCAGGAAGTAGTGAGAGTGAGCAAACTTTTGCCGATAGACTTATTGACGATAAATATCAGGATTTTCTTATGGCTCAAGAAGATAGAATTATGCTTGGGGAAGCAGTAGAGTCATTGAGTGATCCTTTAAAAGAAGTTATAAAGTTAAGTTTTTTTGAAGATTTAAGTCAAAATGATATTGCTAAAAAACTTAATATATCACAAATGCAGGTTAGCAGAAGACTTAAAAAGGCTATATCAGAGTTATTTGGTATAATTACCAGAAACAAAAAGATAGTTAAGCCGAATTATTAATTTGATGAGGTAAGTATGGAATCATTAAGTGATTTAAGTCCTTTTTGGAGGGCATATATTATTGTATTTACAGGAGTTGTAGGACTTGTTATAGGAAGCTTTTTAAACGTAGTAGCATTAAGACTACTCTCAGATGAGTCCTTTGTTTTTCCCGGATCAAAGTGTCCGAAATGTCAGAAACCTATAGCCTGGTATAATAATATTCCTGTTCTGAGTTTTCTTATTCTTAGAGGAAAATGCAGAAATTGCAGCCAATCTATCAGTATTCAATATCCAATAGTTGAGTTATCAACAGCTCTTTTGTTTATTGCAGTTGTCTACAATTTTGGACTTACCGTAAATACCTTATTTTTGCTTACTTTAACCTGTGGATTAATAGTTATAACCATAACAGACATAAGAGAGAAGTTAATTTTTGATTTAACATCAATACCTTTAATTCCATTAGGGCTTATATATAACTTTTTTAATATAGGAAACGCAGGACACGGAACTATTACAATTTTGCTTAAAGGAATAAATTCATCTATTACATTAAATGAGATCTTTATATCAGCAATAATTGGAGCTATTATCGGAGCTGCTTTTTTTGAAATATTCTCAAGACTAGGTTTATTTTTTGTTGGAGAATATGCTTTCGGCAGTGGTGATTCAATAATTGGTGCTGCTCTTGGGGCATGGTTTGGCTGGAAAATGATCTTAGTAATTCTTGCTATCAGCTTTATTACACAACTTTTCATTGGAATTCCTATTATTCTAATGAATATGTATAAGGACAAGGACTATAGATCTTTAGTAGCAATGGGAGTTTTAATGTTCTCAATATTTGTTCCATATATTGGAAAAATATTGGGATTAGGAAGCAGTCTTATTGGTGCATTGATAATTACATTATTTGCTCTGACAATAGCAATTGCTGGAATAGTAGTTATTCTACAAAGACTTAAAGAAAGACAAAGCTTTACTTTCTTACCTTTTGGCCCTGCTTTGGTCATAGGGGGTTTTGTAGTAATGTTTAGGGGACAGGAAGTTATAAACTGGTATTTCAACAGCTTTTCATAAATAATTTAAGTAATGTAAATCTATTAAAGGGTGCGAGATTTGTTTCGTGGTTGATGCGTAAGCTTCTTCCGGAAATTTTTTAGTACTCAAAACTAAGGACAGCGGAAAAAATCATTAAGGATTTTGATGAAAAAATGCGAAGCGGGAGTGAAATTTTCGGGAAGAGCAGCTTCGCTGGTCTGGACCGAAAACAAAACTCATTCTATCTTTTATGATTTTTACAGACTGCTTCCTGTAACCAGTCATTAATCGAGTAATAAAAAATACGTAAGAATTTTTTATTACTCGATTAATGTAACAGATAAATAAAGTAATTTGGTCAAAGCTGGCATGCGAAGCGAAAACAGACTCATTCTGGCATAGTTTAATTTTATTCAGAGTGAACATACAGGGTATTAGCCTGTCTTAATCTCAAACTAAGTACTTGGGCTATTTTTTTGTATGTATATATAGCCAAATTAGGATTATATGCCTCAAACTCCTTATTTAGCTTTTCCCAGCTTAACGATGCTAAAATTAAATCTGTAGCTGCAACAACACTTGTAGATCTTTTACCTCTATCAATAAGAGCCATTTCTCCAAAAAATTGAGATTCATGCAGTTCAACTAAAAGTTTAGAGCCTCCTTTATAGGTTTTTTTAAAAATTTTAACTGAACCCTCCAAAATAAAGTACATTTCAGCTGCATTATCTCCTTCATTAAATATATAGTCTTCTTTTTTATATCTATGAACATTCAGGATTTCAACTAAATGCTCCAAAATATTATTCGGAAGACCTTCAAAGAAGGAATTTTTTGTAAGCTGCTGAGTTGTTAATTTTTCTGAAAAAAAACTATGCATAAATTAATATCCAGTTATTAAAAATTAAATTTTGCTTATTATAATTTTAATATGTTTTTTCTATAATTGGAATTGAAAATTAAAGTTTTCTTTATTATTTTAAACAAAAGTATAAATAAGTTAAGAAAATCTGAATATAATAGAAAATTTTGATAAGGGTCAAGTTGTGACTGAAATAATTGAGAGAATCATTGCGAACAACATGGATATTTTTTAAAATCGATGTTGTGAAACAATCTCTAATCATATAACGTTGTATGCTTTGAGATCACTTCGCAATTAAGATAAACGATATCTTCCATATTTAATGGCTCGTGATGACTCATTACTTGATCATTACCAAAATTTTAAGAGCAATTTTCACATGCTAAAATGAAGTATGAAAAAAAATATTATAAATAAATTAACAAAAGCTTTTGTCTTGATTCTGTTTCTCGTTTTTATTGGCGGTTGTTCCAAAAAAGAGGATAAAACAGTAATTCAGTTTTCAAGTTGGGGATCTGAGTCAGAGATAGCGATTATCAAACCTATTTTAAAAGAATTTGAGCAGAAAAATTCCGATATTAAGGTTGATTTTATTCATATACCAAAGAATTATTTTCAAAAATTACATCTCTTAGTTGCATCACGACTTACTCCTGACGTTATTTTTATAAATAACATCAATGGTCCTGTATATGCAGAGAATGATGTTTTATTGGATTTATCCAATTATCTGCAAAAAGATGATTTGATTGCTGAAAAAGATTTCTTTCCGGAGTCTTTAGAGGCTTTTAAATATAAAAATAACCTTTATGCAATGCCAAGAGATATATCAAATCTTGTAATTTATTATAATAAAGATATTTTTGACAAGTATGATATTGCTTATCCAGATAAAAGCTGGAATTTTAAACAATTCCTTGCCACGGCTCAGAAGTTGACTAAAGATTTCAATAGTGATGGTAAAATTGACCAATTTGGAATTGGTTTTGAAGAGATGCCTCTGTTTTGGCTACCTTTCCTCTGGAGTAATTCGGGTGGAATTATTAATTCTGATCCAACAAAAGCCATAATTAATAACCCGGAATCCATTAATTCTATACAGTACTATGCTGATTTAAGGAATAAATATCACGTGGCACCAACGGCAAGTGAAGCTGGAAGTGCTACAATGTCCCAATTGTTTATGCAGGGTAAAATTGCAATGCAGATTAACGGTAGATGGAGTGTTCCAAGATATAGAAAAGATCTTGAATTCAACTGGGATATAGCAAAATTTCCAAAAGGCTCATCTGGTTCAGTTGTTGACGCTGATGCTTCAGGCTGGGCTATAAGTAAATCATCCGAACATCCTGAAGAAGCCTGGAGGCTTGTCAGATTTTTAGCAAGTAAGCAGGCATGCCAGGAGTTTACAAAGAGCGGGCTTATTGTTCCTGCAAGGGTTGATGTGGCAAATTCTGAAGTTTTTCTTGATAAAGGCAAGTTTCCCAAAAATTCAAGACTATTTATTGATATAATCCCTGAGTCTAAACCAACTCCTGTAGTTGAAAACAGTCAGGAAATAATGGATTTAGTCAACATAACTCTCGAACCTGTCTGGGATGGCAAGAAAAAAGCTGCTGAAGTTATTGATGATAAACTGATAAAGAGGATTAATAGTCTTTTGAACTAAGGACGCAATAAAAAATACTTACGCATTTTTTATTGCTCGATTATTTGCTGGTTATAAGAAGTGCCAAAGGC
>MFRQ01000031.1:2531-5292 GCA_001784615.1 Candidatus Melainabacteria bacterium RIFOXYA2_FULL_32_9 | reverse complement strand
GAGCTTGTAATTTCAAAAACTCGTCGTTTTCGAAATTGTAAGCTCCCGCTTCGCTCATCAAAATCCATAAGTATTTTTTACGCTGTCCTTATTGTGATTTCCTCATAAATTTTGCACATTCAAGAATTTTTGTATAAGCAGCTTCTGCGTATTCGTTTTTAGGTTCTAATCGCATACATCTTCTGTAAGCAGAAATTGCCAGTTCAAACTTTTGTTGCATAAAATATTGATTTCCTGCTTCATAAGTCTCTTTCATTACTTTTTTTAAAGGATTAAGGATGTTTTTAAGCTCGGTTATCTTGTATTCGTAAGCACTTAATTGATCAGGCTTTAATATTGCGTAATTTTCATATTCCCATAGAGCTTCATAATATTTCCTGTTTTTGTAATATTCCTCTGCTTTGCTCAGGTGCTTATTTATTATTTCCGGATGCTTATTAAGATATTTTTTGATTTTTTCTATTCTTTTTTTTGCGTTTAAAGTTGTGACTGATTGTTTCTTGGTAATATTTAAATATCTCATATACATACAATAAGCATAACTATATTTTTGGAGTTTTTCATAAGATACGCCTAAGTTGCAGCAAGTATTTCCATCAGTAGGGTCGAGTTTTATCACTTGAAACCAATATTTTATTGCGTGTTTGTATTTTTCTGCTTTATAACAAATATTTCCCAAGTTTAAATGAGTTTTGGGGTAATTGGGGTATGCTTTAACGGATTGTAAATAGGCATATAATGCTTTTTTATAAAGATTTCTTTTATGGTATTTGATACCTGCATTGAAATAATTAGCAGCCATACGCTTGGTGTCGGTTACTTTTGTTAGGATTTTAACATAATCATGTTTTTTGTCTTTTAAGCCATGGTTAAGATATTGTTCATAGTATTTAAATGCGTTAGACTGATCACCTAGCTTTTCATACGCTGCTCCTAAATTTACTAACGCTGTTGTGTTGTCTGGAGCAATTGTAATTGCCACATGCCAGTGAGGCAAAGCATCGTTAATATTATCCAGAGAATAATAAGCATTACCTATATTTACATAGCATGTTACAAGCTTTGAATCTATACTTAAGGCTTTCTTCCAGTAGCTTATTGCATCATTAGCTTTTCCTATTTTAAAATAAGCATTTCCAAGATTGATATAAGCCTCTGGAAAATCAGGTTTCTGATTAATTATATTCTGAAAAATCTCAATAGCAGTACTTATATCACCATTGTCGTATGATGATATTCCTTTTTTAAAAAGCTCTTCAATATTAGAGGAATTTTCTGATTCAACTAACGGTTGTATATTCTCAGTTGAATCAGAAAATTCCGTCATGATATGTGCCTCTCAACTAATAAAGGAATATATATTTTAAATAAAAAATTATTCAGAGAACAATAAATCCATAAAATCTTTATTTTTTGATAATGAGTCAGCTAAGTCAGTGTCAGACATGTATTCACTGTTATTTATTAGTTGTACGATCTCACTAACATTTAAATCATTACCAATGGCTTCTAAAACCATTTCTCTATATTTTTCTACATCTTTTTCTTTATCATACAGTTTTAATGCTTCATCTGAAATATCACTTTGATCCATATATTCAGAAACTTTTTGATAAGGGTTTTTTGCAGAAGATTTTTTCTCTATTCCTAGCAGTTCTTGCTGCTGTTTAATAGAATTGTTAGTTAAAATATCATTATTGGTAATATGATCAACCATTTAATCATCTCCCCAGAGTACGAATATAACCACCTCAATATAACTAGTATGAAGATAAATCGATTAATTTGTAACTATCTTATGGCCTATTTTCCTAGGCCAGGTGGTCAATTTTATTACAGATAGACTTTTTTGACTTTCTATTATATCGATTTAAAAAATAACACATTTTAGCTTCTGTTTAAAATGTGTTAAGAAAAGTTAACAAGTATTTTGCTGCAATAGTTATCTCAAGAGTATATACAGTGTATTTGTAAAATATCTTACTCGCTATAGTGAGTATATGTATTTAAATCTAACGGCTTTAAAATTATAAAAACAATGGCAATATTCGTTTTTAGAATGTTTTTATATAATTGTGAGGCCTGAGTAAAGATAGCAAGAAAGCAAGTTAAATAAGTAAATATAATTAGTGTGATCGTAATGCAAAAATAGCAAGAAGAATTTGATTTGAATATACAAGCGAAGGGAAAAGGAACAGGAAGATGAGGCGTAATGCCTCTTTTTAGTTTTTATTCAAAATTAAAAGCGTAGTTGTTATAACTACGCTTTTAACTTAATAGGATATTTTTACATTATAGTTTTTTTGTGGCCGCGGCTAACTGCGCTTACTACGTCAGCCATTGAATTGAATTCATTTTCGTGTGCATCTTTTAACACATCACGTAATGCTTGTGGATTACCTTTTGTCCATTCAATTTGTCTGTCGCCATATCTATCAATTAGATCTTGTTTGCTCATTGGAAAATCAACGCCACCAAGAGCATTACTAACTGATGCTATACCATAAGCATGTCCACGTTCTGGTCCAGGCTTTCCATAGCTGGAACCTTCACTTCTTTTACCCATATTTTTTCCTCCGATTTATTACTGTAATCTATTAACAAATGCGCATTATATTCTAAGTGATTTTTTTTATTTCCATATGAGTTAACAAGCTAATTAATTATAGTAAAGGTAACCTATCTTTATTTTTGCATTGATAAAATTTAAGAAATTTAATAATGTTTTTTAAACTTGACTTTTAATTTATTAAATTTAAAA
>MFRQ01000031.1:642-2504 GCA_001784615.1 Candidatus Melainabacteria bacterium RIFOXYA2_FULL_32_9 | reverse complement strand
ACCGCTTGGTGGGCTATGCTGTTTCTCTAATTATCTGGTTTACCCTTGATTGCATTCCTAAATAACCACCTATCATAGCTGCTATTAATGATAATAATCCGATTGCAAAAGTCCACCAAGCGGTGCGAGTTGCAACATCTTGAGCTCTTTGTGCAGCTTGTTGTCTTTGTGCTTGGGTCATCATTGGTTGCTGTTGTGCTGCTTGTTGTTGTATTGTTGTTCCTTGTGGTAATACTTGTTGTACTTGTGGCACTTGAGAAGCCCTTAATATTAGTGAAAAAGCTCCTGTTACAGCACTACTAATGCCGGCTGTAGTTAAGAAGATTGATAAAACAACTAAAAATGCAAGAGTAACTACGCCATGTAAGATGCCGTCATATTTAGCGGATAATCCTGCAAGTCTTCCGGCAGTAAACGCACCAAGAAATACAGATAACAATGTTGAAATTAGCAACCAGATTCCTGTTCCAATACTTATTCCTGTTGCTGGAATTTGCTGGTCAATATCAATTACTGTTAATCCGATAGCTAAACCTAAAATTCCAAGGAGCAATTGGAAAAACATAGCAACAAATACACCTGCCCAGATTGCTCCCCAGCTTACCCTGCTCATTGCATTTAAAAACTGAATTCCTCTTGTTGTTTGAGCTTCCATATCTTCCTCCTTTATTTTTTATATATGGGTCTCAATTTTCATTCCTTTTTATCTAAACGATTTATAACTTTTTTTTAATCTCTAAGTGATTATTTTTTAAAAAATAAGACGAATTAATTTTTGATATATTTCAGAAAAAATTTTATATATGTAAACTCAAGTTGCTACCTACATAAATTTATTGCTTAGAGATTGCCACGCAAGAATAATTAATGCTGATTATCCACGATTCATGGCTCGCAATGACAGCACGTATCATTGGAAGAATTGATGACTTGAGAAAAGTGACTGTGTCAATTTGCAATGATAAACACAATTATTTAGATTGTAACTTGAGTATATATAAATCTTAGCTGTATAATTAATTATTAGATTTTGAGAAATTTATATTTTAAGACAATTTGAATAAACTTAACTATGATAAGTAGAGGAGGGTTTTATGTCGCATATTCATATTCAGGATGGGGTATTGTCTATTTGGTTGATAATAATTGGATATTTATTAATAGGCTTGTATTTGATTTTTTTATTTTTTAATAAGAAAAAATTTATAGCTAATAAGAAAATAGCTTTGGTGGGTGTAATATCTGCATTAATGCTTATAACTATGACTGTTGAGATTATCCCTCCAGCTTATCATATGAATATGGCTGTATTATCAGGAATAGTTCTGGGTCCTGTATTAAGTATTCTTGCAATATTTGTTGCAAATATCATTCTTGCTTTTTTAGGTCATGGAGGCATATCAGTCATTGCTTTGAATACGATTGTTGTTTCTATAGAGGCAATATTAGGATTCTGGGGATTTAAGCTATTAAATTCTAAAGTTAAAAATATCTTTATATCTGTATTTTTAGCTACATTTCTGGCGCTATTTGCTTCTGCCTGGATTTCAGCAGGTGTGGTATATTTGGGAACTAATGGGGTAGAAAGTCCTTTTCATAACCATGAACATGCTATTGAAACAGTGCATGAACATTCGAGTGTAGAACATCATAATGCAAATTCTGTATCCAATCATAATGCTATAGATTTTAATCTTGGTAGATTTCTCTTTGCTATTTTGTCTTTAGGTATTTTCGGTTGGGTAATTGAAGCTGTTATTACTGCTTTTATGCTTAAATATATTAAACAAGTTAAACCTGATATTATTGAATACGATATAAGTCCAGGTATAGAATAAATTGCTTGTAACATTAACCGGAGA
>MFRQ01000031.1:0-439 GCA_001784615.1 Candidatus Melainabacteria bacterium RIFOXYA2_FULL_32_9 | reverse complement strand
CTTCTCAGGCTCGACTGATATACTGGAAGGCACTGCAAACAGCCCCACTTACTTTAATGTTACGGAAAGAACAAATGGCACACTTATCAAAAACCCCAGAGTAACTGTTCAGATACCTGTGAACAGAACAGGGCCGTTCCAGATAGAAATCACTGCTGAATTGAACTCCTCTGCAGGCAAGTATAATGTCTCAGGGCGCACGTTCTACATGGCGAAATACATCATGGGCTTTGTTGCTTCAGGCGGCATGATGGGCGGTATGGGTGAAAGCGGCGGTGGACCTGCGGGCGGGGCTGGCGACTTTAAAGGTGCTTCTTCATGTTCAGGAACCCAGCAGTTCCAGGGTAATGTAATGGATATAGCTTCCAACAGCGCCCCAAAAGATCCGGTCCAGTTTGTCAATATATTACAGGCAAGGGATGAACTAACAGGAAAAGAC
>MFRQ01000030.1 GCA_001784615.1 Candidatus Melainabacteria bacterium RIFOXYA2_FULL_32_9 | reverse complement strand
ATTTAAAATTGCTTAATTTTAAGAATAATTTTTTTGATCTTGCACAGAAAAGTCTAAAACCTTTTATTGTTGTTAATAATATATCAAAAACGGATAGGTAAATCAGGCATTTGAAATATTTTTGTCTTTACTTTGTTTTAGTTTTTCGACATCTTCCTTGATGGTTTTGATATGGTAAATCAAGTCATCAATCGACATTTTTAAATCTGTTCCTACGGCTTGAATATTGGCAATATCCTTATCCATAATAATAATCCTTTCATTTATGCTATGATTAGTTCTTGAGGATACAAAAACCAACCCTAATTTGTTTAGGGCGATATTTTTTATTATTTACCTTTGAATAAAAAATGATTTTCTGCATTCTAACTATAAACGATATAAAGAGACAAGTCAAGTTCAAAATTTCTCAAGTATAAAAACTTAACAAAAAAGGGACAAAATGCTTATAATTAAAGCTAAAACAGATAGTATTTTAAAAAATAAAGATATTTCTTACTACAAATTAAGTAAACTTGTAGATTATGATGATAGTTATCTCAATAATATTTTTAGAGGTAAAAATCCCTTTCCTAAAGACCTAATAGAAAAACTTTTGCCCATTCTGGAAGTATCAAGAGAGGAATTTGAGGGATGGATTCTTGCTGATAAATATCCAAGAGAAATTATTGAACGTACTATCCAGATAAAAAAAGAATTTCCGTATAAAAGAAAGTCTGTTCTTACAACCAAAATTGATGAAATACTTCAAGAAAAAGATATGTCCAGAACCGCTCTTGCAAAACAGATAAATTATAGCCAGAGCAGTTTAAATCAAATTATTACAGGCAAAAGAGGCATGCCTAAATCTGTTCTGGAAAAAATTTCTCAGACTCTTGAGAAATCTCAAGATGAGATTTTAAGCTGGATTCTGGTCGATAAATATAGTCTAAAAATTTTAGAAACAGCTCTAAAAGAACTTTCTAGACATGCTGGTACACTTTAAATAAAATTAGACAGATACCTCAAATAACTAAGGAGTATTCCCATGATTAAAACAAATAAAACACTTTTAGCTTTATCATTAATTACTGCTTTTTATTTATGTATTAATTTAGCTTTAGCTTATAGTGATAGGTCTTTGGAAAATTGGGATAATCCTTATTCTCATGATCAATTAACGATTACCTTACAAAATAGTCCAACAGGTTACAAATTACAATTTATGCTAAAAAAAGATGAAAGTGATAATAATAAACTAACAAAGATAGAATTTCTTGATAAGGATGGACAAATTATTGAGACAGGTAATGTTTCAAAAACAGGAAGTGATACAAATCATGCGAATCATTGTAGAAGCACTTATCCAAGAGACATATCGCTTTTACATAAATGTCTAGCAAGCCCTCCATCAAATTCTTCATATGATAGTAATAAAATCAACTATTATTCAGTAGGAGAAACTTACTGTTCCTATAATAACTACTATAAAATAAAATTTTGGCGTATAGCTAAATAATAGCTATTTAACTTCAGTCACTAGTTAATTTGAGTAAAAATTCTCAAAACACCCACCCACAGCCACCCATTGGTAGCAAAGAGGCTTCGCCTCTTTTGCAGTTCTCTATAATTTTTGAGAATTTTTACTCAATATTCATGCTGATTTTAGCTAACTAGCGACTCAGGTTATTTATTGACAGGCCTTACGCAGATTGTCCTAAATATAGAAATAAAGATAAATAATTTCTAAAATTCTCTAAAGAAGTCATTTATCTTGGATTTTAGCGAATGACATTTGCTAGTAATCTTAGAAATCCTTTTCAATTCTAAGCTATAAATGATAATTGGATAGATGCCGGATCAAGTCCGGCATGACATCCTGTTTGCGCAAGCCCTGTTATTGAATATTACAATTAAATAACTTTAATATTCCCATACATTTAATCTCCATATTTCAAAATTAAGATAAGCTGCATAAGTTACCCATGCAATATATGGAAGAAGTAATATAGTTGCAGCTCTAGATATAACTGAAAATATGAATATTGTTGTAAATATAGCAATCCAGAGAAGTATAATGACAATTAACCCTCCGGTTATAAAGTGTAAACCAAAGAAAACAAGCGTCCACAAAACATTTAGCCCAAGTTGAACTCCAAAAAAAATCAAAGAAGTCCTGATCATAGGTTTATTCAGACCCTGATTCCAAACTAAATATAAAGAAATACCCATTAAAGTATAAAGAATCGTCCAAACAGGCGCAAAAACCCAATCAGGCGGAGTAAAATCAGGTTTAAAAAGGTCATTATACCAACCCAAAGACCCAGAAGTTGTAAATACACTACCTAGTAATCCGGCAAACTGACAAATAAGGATACTACCTAACAACCTTGCAGCGTTTAACCATCTTTTCTTCATAAAAAACACCTCTTGCATATCAGGGTATTATATTTTCATTCAGCCGTATTGTCATGCCAAAAGTGGTGAATAATGATAAACTCATCCAATCTAATTATAAAGGTTTTCAATCATTATGATAAAATACATTTAACTCCAATACTATAAATAAGGAATGAAATATATGTCTAATCAGGAAATTACCAATAAATTAAATCGAGCATTAGAATATCACAAGGCTGGAAGGTTCCCGGAAGCAGAAATCATTTATAGAGGTGTATTGCAGGAAGATCCAGATAACACAAACGCTTTAAATTTATTTGGAATACTTTTACATCAGCTTAAAGAATATGATGAAGCTGTCAAATACATAAAAAAAGCCTTGGAAATAAGCCCTTCAGCTTATTTCTATAAAAATCTTGGAAATGTTTATATTGATAAAAAAGAATATCAAGAAGCAATAATGAGTTATAAACAAGCCTTAATACTTGCGCCCGAAGACTTTGGGTTATATTTTAGTATAGGATTAGCATATAGAAGTATTAACGACATTGATCAGGCAATAGCCTATTATGAAAAAGTTTTGGAATTAAATCCAGATCAATTGGAAGCTCATTATAATCTGGGAATTGTTTATAAAAATAAAAATGATTTAGATAAAGCCATTTATCATTATGAAAAAGCTTTAGACATAAGCCCAAGAGATGCTGACGTATGCGTTAACCTTGCAAATGTGTTAAAAGAAAAAGGTGATATGGATGAGGCTATATTCTATTACAAAAGAACTCTGAAATTGAAGCCTACATACGAAATGGCCTATTTTAACCTTGCTAAAACTTATATCGACAAAAACGATCTTGATAATGCGGTAAAATGTTTTGAAAATGTACTGGAAGTAAATCCCCGTAATGCTAAAGCACATTTTAATCTGGGTAATATTTACAGAGATAAAAATGAGTTAGATAAAGCCATAAACTATTATCAAAAAGCTCTTGAATTGAATCCAAATTATGCTGAAGCATATAACAACCTTGGTATAGCTTTTTTCACCAAGGAAAATCCTGATAAATAAAACTCCATAAACTTTTATAGTTTATATTATGTATCTTATCTATTATAGACTCAAGTTGCTACCTACATAAATTTATTGTTTAGAGATTGCCACGCAAGAATAATTGATGCTGGCTATCCACGATTCATGGCTCGCAATGACATTCAAAATTATTTAAGTAGCAACTTGAGTCTATTACATTTACTTTTTTAATTTCTAATTTTTATAATATGATTATATTGTTGGAATTAAAGGAAATTTTAAAATGCCTCTTGAATTCAAAAAATTGGATATTCCTGAAGTTATTCTAATAAAACCAAAGGTTTTTTCTGATAGCAGAGGTTTTTTTGCAGAAACCTATAAATATTCAGAGTTTCGTAAAAATGGAATTCCTCAAATATTCGTTCAAAACAACCACTCCAAGTCTTCAAAAGGAGTTCTAAGGGGATTACATTACCAAAAGAATCCCAAAGCTCAAGCAAAACTTGTTAAATGCATTAGAGGTGAAATTTTTGATGTCGCAATAGATATCAGAAAAGGTTCTCCAAGTTTTGGAAAATGGGTAGGTGTTATATTATCAGAAGATAATAAAGAAATGTTGTTTATTCCTGAAGGATTTGCTCATGGTTTCCTTGTTTTAAGCGACGATGCAGAGATTATTTACAGCGTCACAGAAGAATATTCTCCTGAAAACGATAGAGGAATAAGATGGGATGATCCTGAAATCGGTATAAACTGGCAGATTGATAATTTTATTATTTCGGAGAAAGACTTAAAACAACCTTTATTAAAAGATATAGATAATAATTTTGTTTATTAATAGGAGAATTCAAGATAATGAAACTTCTTGTTACAGGCGGAGCGGGCTTTATAGGCAGTTGTTTTGTAAGGCATATTCTAAACAAATATCCTGATTATAAAATTATCAATCTTGATATTTTAACTTATGCAGGAAATTTAGAAAATCTAAAAGATATAGAAAATAATCCTAATTACACCTTCGTTCACGGAGATATATGTGATAAAAAGCTTGTAACATCAATTATGGGAGGAGTTGATTGCTGTATAAACTTTGCAGCAGAATCTCATGTTGATAGAAGCATTACCGGACCTGAAATATTTATCCAGACAAATGTTCTTGGAACACAAACTCTGTTAGAAGCTGCAAAACAATTCAGAATAGGCAGATATATACAGATATCAACCGACGAAGTTTATGGATCTCTTGGACCAACAGGGTATTTTACGGAAAATACTCCATTAGCGCCGAATAGCCCATATTCAGCGAGTAAAACAGGTGGAGATCTAATAGCAAGAGCATATTTTGAAACTTTTAAAATGCCTGTTTTAATTACAAGATGCTCAAATAATTATGGTCCATATCAATATCCAGAAAAACTTATCCCATTATTTATAAGCAATTTATTGCAGGATAAGCAAGTTCCAGTCTATGGTGATGGCATGAATATCAGAGACTGGTTGTATGTTTATGATCATTGCAGTGCGATAGATGCAGTATTACATAAAGGTAAAGAAGGTGAAGTTTACAATATTGGTGGAAATAACGAAAAACCAAATATTGAAATAACAAAACTCCTTCTTAAAGAACTTAACAAGACTGAATCTTTGATAAATTATGTTGAAGACAGATTAGGTCATGATAGAAGATATGCAATAGACAGTTCTAAAATTCAGAATGAACTTGGATGGAGTCCTAGTGTAACCTTTGAAGAAGGAATAAAACTAACTATCCAGTGGTATTTGAATAACCAAGAATGGATTGAAAACCTTCAAAATAAAAAAGAAACAGCCGTTCTTTAAGGAGCCAAAGTTGAAAAAGATTCTAATTACAGGTGCAAAAGGAATGTTCGGGCAGGATTTAGTTGCTTTATTAAAAGATAAAGGCTATTTAGTCATTGAAACTGATATTCATAATATGGATATTACTAAATATGACGATGTAAACACCTTTTTTCAAAATAATACCTGTGATGCTGTAATTCACGGAGCCGCTTATACCAATGTTGATGGCGCAGAGAGTGATCCTCAAACAGCTTTTTTAATAAATGAAACGGGTACAGAAAATATAGCTAAAATCACAGGAGATTTAGAGCTTCCTCTTGTATATATAAGCACTGATTATGTATTTGATGGAACTAACAATACTCCTTATGAGCCGAATGATAAAACAAATCCCCAAAGTGTCTACGGAAAATCAAAGCTTGCAGGGGAAATTGCTGTTCAAAAATATAATCCAAAACACTATATAACAAGAACGAGCTGGCTATATGGACATAAAGGTAAAAATTTTGTTGAAACAATCATAAAATTGGGACGGGAAAAACCTGAACTAAAAGTAGTTAATGATCAAAAAGGTTGTCCAACCTGGACTGTTGACCTTGCTGAGGCTGTTATTAAAATTTTAGAAGAAATATATCCTTATGGAATCTATCACGCCTGTGGATCAGGTGAGACCACCTGGCATGGATTTACAAAAAAAATATTCCAACTTATGGACATCAAAATACCAGTATTACCTGTAACTACAGATGAATTTCCAAGACCCGCAAAGAGACCCGCTTATTCTGTTATGAATAATGAGGGAATTTGTCAACATTGGGAAAAAGCTATTGAACAGTATATAAAAATAAGGAGTGAGGTATGAAGGGGATTATACTAGCCGGAGGGAGTGGAACAAGACTTTATCCTGTTACAAGATGCGTATCAAAACAGCTCTTACCTGTTTACGATAAACCAATGATATATTATCCTCTTTCTGTTTTAATGCTTGCTGGAATTAAAGAAGTTCTTATCATATCCACCCCTGAAGATACACCCCGTTTCGAGCAGCTTCTTGGTACCGGAAATGAACTGGGTTTATCCATTTCTTATGCCGTTCAGCCTTCTCCTGATGGCCTGGCTCAGGCTTTTATCATTGGGGAAGAGTTTATTGGAGATAATAATGTAGCTCTTATTCTTGGAGACAATATTTTCTACGGCCAGGGCTTCTCAAGCATGCTCAAAAATGCAGTAAATAGAGAAAACGGTGCTACAGTATTTGGTTATAGAGTAAAAGATCCTGAAAGATTTGGAGTAGTCGAGTTTGATGAAGACGGGAAAGTCCTATCGCTAGAAGAAAAGCCTAAAAAACCAAAATCAAATTACGCCGTAACTGGATTATACTTTTATGATAATAAAGTTGTAGAATTTGCTAAAAACCTCAAACCTTCACCAAGAGGAGAATTAGAAATCACTGATCTTAATAACATCTATTTACAACTTGGAAAATTAAATGTTGAGATATTCGGACGTGGTTTCGCCTGGCTAGATACAGGAACTCATCAATCCCTTCTTGAAGCAGCTCATTATGTAGAAACCATAGAAAATAATCAGGCATTAAAAGTAGCCTGTCTTGAAGAAATTGCTTACAAAAAAGGTTTCATAGACAAAGACCAACTTTTAAAACTTGCTACAGCTCTGGAAAAAACGGATTACGGCAAATATCTTTTAAATGTTGCTAATGAATAATTATTCTGCTAATTCTAATTTATTAAAATGTGCTTAAGAACTCAAACCTAAAATATATAAAATATCTCCAGTAGTATTAAAAATGAGTAAGTCAGATGCCTAAGCTAAAAGAATATCCAATCATATTTCGAGATTTTGCTGTTGATCTTTTAAAAGGAGATTTTAATAAAAGCAGCATAAAGCTTAAAAGTGCCTGTATCTCATTACTTGATAAAGCACTGAGTTCTGATAGCTCAATCAGGTATGCTATTTGGAAAATTAATAATTATAATAAAAGCATAAATCCTATTGAAAATTCTCCAACAAAGTTTGCTATTATCTACTTTTTTGAGGATAGCTTTAATAAAACAGATTTTAACAAACTAAAAAACATTCTTAATAAGCAAGTTTATAATAATTATGAAATTTTTGTTAGTAGCGAAAACCTTATTGACGAAATTTTAGAGAAAAGTTTTACCCACATCTGCTTTGTAGAACAAAAAGATGTAATTTCTTCTTTTGCTTTAAATTCCATAGCCAATCTGATAAATCAAAAACCTGATTATGATATCATTTATTCTGATAATGATATCATAAATTTACTTGGTATCAGAGTTAAACCTTATTTTAAACCTGAATATTCTCCTTTATTGCTACTTAGTCATAACTATTTTAATGGGCTTTTAACTATAAAAATAAATGATATCTTAATAAACGAGCTTAGAAACATTAAAATAACTAATCAAGAGATTTATAAACTTGTTTTAAAGCTTACAAGACAGGTGTTAAAGATAAAAAGAGTTCCAGATATTCTATATCATAAGCATTTTTCTAATCATAATCGATCTAAAAATATTTCTACAATAAATATTGTACAAAATGAGCTTAAAGAGCGTGATTTAAATGCAAAAATTCTTGATTACAAACAAAAAAACTGCAATTTAATTAAATTTTATCCTGAAAACCAGCCTTTAATCTCGATAATTATTCCTTTTAAAGATAAAGTTAGTTACCTAAAACAGTGTATAAATAGCATTGAATCAAAATCAACTTATAAAAATTATGAGCTAATTCTTGTTAATAACAGAAGCAATGAGCCTGAAACTCTGAATTATCTTGAAAAAACAAAACACAAAGTCTTAAATGCTAATATCGATTTTAATTTTTCAAAATTAAATAATATGGCAGCCGAAATTGCTAATGGAGAATATTTATTATTACTGAATAATGATACTGAAGTTATCACTCCTGATTGGCTGGAATCTATGTTAGGACTTTCTCAATTACCTCAAATTGGTGCGGTTGGTCCCAAATTACTCTATCCAAATAATAAAATCCAACATGTAGGTATAATTACCAGAAAAAGAGGCACAAATCATATTAACAGCCTTATGGATTGTAAAAAATCAGGTTATAAAAACTATAATGACTTGCCAAGAGAATGTAGCTGCTTATCTGGAGCTTGCATTATGATTTCTAAAGATAAATACGAGGAAGTTGGAGGGCTAACAGAAGAACTGGCTGTAGAGTGGAATGATATAGATTTTTCTCTAAAGCTTATTAATAAAGGCTATTACAATGCATTTTGTCCCCATAGTCTTCTTTATCACTATGAAAAAGTTTCAAGAAGGGGTAAACATAAGAATTCCCTTAATCAAGAAATAAAATATTTTCTTGATAACTGGGAACAGGTTTTACCAGAAGATCCTTTTCATAATCCCAATTTTTCAGGTAAAAAAACCGGATTTGCTATAAGAATTGATTAAATTCCAGGATAAACTCCAATTGCAAGCCTGTGTTAGAACTTTTCTATTTGAATTAAACTATTTGATAATCTTCCTCTTTATTTTTAAATTGGGTCAGGTATAGGGTTTTATAAGCTCCATTCTCAATTTGCATTAATTCATCGTGATTTCCGACTTCCACAATCTGTCCTTCATTAATAACGGCAATTCTAGTGGCATTTTTAACAGTGGAAAGTCTATGTGCTATTACAAAAACGGTTCTATTTTGCATTAAACTTTCTATGGCTTTTTGTACAATAGCTTCTGATTTATTATCAAGGGCGCTTGTAGCTTCATCAAGAATAACTATTGGAGCATTTTTTAATAAGGCTCTTGCTATTGCGATTCTCTGTCTTTGTCCGCCTGATAACAGAACACCTCTTTCACCAATTTCTGTATAAAGTCCTTTTTCTAGACCAGCAATAAACTCTTCTAAATAAGCACCTTTTACTGCTCGTTGTATTTCTTCCTCAGTTGCATCAAGTTTTCCTATGATGATATTGTCTTTGATTGTACCTTCAAATAGTACATTATCCTGAAAAACTATAGCAATTTTATCTCTTAAGGATTGTAAATCAATATCTCTTACATCTATTCCATCAATTGCAACTCTGCCTGATATTACATCATAGAATCTTGGGATTAAAGTAACAAAGGAGGTCTTGCCACCACCCGAATTTCCAACTAGAGCAATAGTTTCACCTACTCTCACATTTAAATTTATGTCTTTGAGAACAGGAGTACCTTCATTATACTCAAACCATAGATTTTCAAAGCTGATTTGTTGATTTATAGAGCCAATTTTTACAGCATTAGGATTATTTTTTATTTCAGGCTGATGATCGAGAATATCAAAAACCCTTTCCATTGCTAATAGTGCATTTTTAAGATCAACATAAGTATTACCAAGGCTCTTAACTGGTTGGTATAAAAGGAGTAAAGCTGTTATAAATGATACAAAATTTCCACTTGTAATTTGCCCTGTAACAATAAGATGGCTTCCATAACCAATAACACTAGCTATTCCTATTGATGCAACAAAATGGGCAAGAGGAGTCAGCCATCCTGTACTTTTTATCATTTTCATACTTAGATTAAACGCTTCATGCAGGAAATTATTATATCTTTTGTATTGATAATCCTGCAAGTTATAAGAAGTTATAATTCTATTTCCTGCAAACGTCTCATTATATCTTGATATTATCCTTCCTCCAATTTTGACATTTTCGTTAGAAATATATCTCAGTCTTTTTCTAATTAAATAAACAGGTGCAAAAGCACCTCCAAGAATAACAACAGCAATAATTGCAAGCTGCCAAGAGTTGTACAAAAGCACTCCTACAAGTGAAACAGACGAACAGACTCTTGTAACAAGAGTCTTTATATTACCTATTACACCTGATGAAGCTAAATCAGCATCACTGGAAAATCTTGTAATAACAAGTCCTGATGAACCTTTGTCAAAATATCTTGATTCAAAGGATAAAAGTTTTTTAAAGAGTTCAGCCTTTAATCCTAGAGTAATCTTACTTCCTGCCCAGGTATTCATATATGTGGAAATATAGTTCAAAATTGCTTGAACAGCAGTAAAACCTACGATTGCAAAAGGTATATAGTAAGAAAGCCTCATATCTTTCTCTACCATAACCACATCCATATAAGGCTTTAAGGACAATGCAACTACTGCTTCAAGAGCACCTATTGGAATCGCCAATATTAAACCTAATACAGCTCTGAATAAATATGGTTTAACGTATGGGTAAATTCTTTTGTAATAATAAACTAAACGATCTTGTTCTTGCATAAAAAACTTTCCAGTATTTACTTTACCCTAATATACAACAAAATTTAATTCGGGTCAGAAAAATACTGTTTATCTTAAATTTCTCTTAAAATAATTAAAAATCTTGATCACTATCATTCATCCGAATTCTTATTAACTGATAAACGCATTATTGTCAAAAATCCAGTCAAAGAATAGATAAAAGTCAGCATCTAAACCCAACTGAGATAATTTTGCAGCAGAGCACAAATTCTAAAAATCCATTAAAATCCTTGCAAATAAAGAATGTGCCTGGGGGGATTCGAACCCCCGACCTACAGCTTCGGAGACTGGCGCTCTATCCAACTGAGCTACAGGCACAGATTAGATTTATATCAATTTTAGCATTTAGCTGATTTATTAATTTAATATTTCAAAATAAATTATAACTCATCAACTTTTTTATAAATAACCTCTGTTTTCTATACTGGAAAATTTAATCCTGTTTATCAGGATAAAGTCAAATAATTTTAGAAATTATAACCTCATGCCTATTGATAAATATCGATAATAACAATAGCATGCCTTACTTAAATATACTGGCAAATTATAATCAGAGGGTTTGAGAATGCTAAAGAAAAGGCTAATCAATGTTATTGAGTTTCTTAATACAACCCTGGACGATTTTATTTTAAAAACACTAAATCCTGCCACAAATAATACTACTGTTTGCCTTGAGGATCGTACAATAGGAGATTCCCTTTTAAAACTTCCTTATTATTCTCAATTAACAGATGAAGATATTTTAATTCTTTGCGGTAAGAATGCTGAAATATTCAAGCATTTTTTACCCAAAATCAAGTCTGTTGATATTCAGGTTGAAAGCTTTTTTAGAAGCCCTAAATATAGATATACAAAACTAAATGAGATTTCTCCTAATAGAACTATACCTAAAAGATTATTGGTTACAATTCCTTATAGACCAACAAGGTTTATGAAACTTGCTCAAAGGCTACCTATCAACGAAAAACTAGCTTACCAAGGAGAATCCCTACTTTCAAATTCTATTGATTATTCTTTTGATAAGAATTTTAAGATTATACATAATGATAATTTTCGCATTGCTGGTAAGTTCGATACTCACTTTAGCCAGCATATAAAAACTCTGTTTGAATATGCCTTTGACAAAGAGCTTGAAGTGACTAAAGATGATTATTTAAACTTTTTTAGCAGTTCAATTGTAAAAAATTCGAGCCTTAAAGACTATATAGTTATAATGGCAGATTCAGCAAGGTATTTCAGAAAATATCCCGACTTAAACTGGCAAATCATATTGAATAACTTACCTAAAGATCTAAAAATTATAGTTCTTGGTACAAGTGAGGTAAATTTGCAGCATCCCAATTTAATAAATATGATAAATAAAACAACTCTTTTAGAAGCAATAAGACTTATTCAAAACGCAAAATTGGTTATTGGAAATGAGACAGGACTTACACATTTAGCTTATTTGTCAGGAATACCAACAATTTGCATACTTTCAGGAGGACATTTTAAGAGATTTTTACCCTGGGATGATTTTAGTGACATCGTTGAATGTATCTATAAACCTATGAATTGCTTCCAGTGCAACTGGAACTGCAAATTCGCTAATATCAAAGAAAATGATATAACACCTCCTTGCTTGAATATCTCCCCAAATATAGTTTTAGAAAAAATAGAGATATTTAACCAGAAATATAACATATTTAGCCAGAATAAAATTATATAAATAAGGTGCTTGCTTAGAAAATATGAACATGTATCAATAATATAAACATGTCATTGCGAGCCTGCAACGCAGGCGTGGCAATCTATCTGTTGAACATCGGAAAGATTACCACGGTGACACAGTCACCTTTTTAAATTCATCAATCTTAGTATTAAAACTATGATTATAGACTTTAATGGTGCAGCTTTGCTGCTTCCTCGTAATGACAGTTTTAACGATTTTCAAAGTTTTATAAGTACTGAAAACTGCAAATATTGGAAATCTATTACTAATCATTAAATAATTCTAAGCAAGCATTATAAATAATGTGTTAACTGCTAGTAGTATCCTTCTTACTGTTAAAATATTGTAAAATTCCTTTTCCAATTGCTTTTGCTATTATATTTTGCTTTTTCTTGCTTAAAAGCTTATATCTCTCATTTTCATTTGACATATATCCAATTTCAACAAGTATTGCAGGAAAATTAGCATTACGAATTACATAATATCTGGATCTTAAAGTCATTATATTACTATCAGCTAATGCCATATTTATAAAACTTTTTTCCACTCTTTCTGCAAGGTGCTTACTTTGAAACGTATTCCAATAAATCTCAACGCCTTCCAGACTTCTATCCCAGGATGAATTTGCATGAATACTTATGAACATATCAGGCTTTTCAGATTTAGCAATACTCACCCTTCGTTTTAACGAGAGAGTTCTATCATCTTCTCTTGTCATAACAATCTGAAAACCCTGTTTTACCAAGTGGTTTTTTAATTTTTTAGCAACGGAAAGATTTATATCCTTTTCATAAATACCACCCTGGGTTGTCCCAGGATCAACTCCCCCATGTCCTGGATCAATAACGATTTTAAAATTGTTACCAGGATAAAATATCGAGTTTAACGTATTTTTAACAGATAATAAACCTGAATCGATATTATTTATTAGAATTAATAGATTGAATTCTGATAATACATTAAAACTTTCACTGCTAAAAAATAGACTTCCTGGCTTTGTCTCAAAATTCCCAAGCTTAACTAAAGGTTTATTTGCTGAAAAAGTAATTATATTGGACAAAAAACCTATAACTAATACTATAAGTGTAAATTTAATAACCTTTTTTATCATATTTCTTATGCTTAAAAATTTAAATACCTTTATATCACATATAAATATAAAACAAATTAAGTCATTTAACTGCATCCACTAGATTAATTATTTTATGCAAGATTATTCTTATTGTAATTAAAGAATTTCAGAATATTGTCCCATTGTTTTCTGATTTAAACAGCTAAAAACTCTAGTTACTAAGAGTTGGTTTAAAACCAGTATTTACTAAGGACAGCGTAAAAAATACTTATGGATTTTGATGAAAAATCCAATAGGTATTTTTGTAGGTGACTCAGTCACACTATTAAAGTCTTTAACTATTTCAACCTTATATATGTGCCTTTGGCACTTCTTATAACCAGCAAATAATCTTTTCTTAACAAATTTGCCCCTGCAAATCCATATTGATATTGTTATCTTATCTAAGGAGTATTTGAGGGAATTTTATGAATATAGAGTACGTTACATTAATTACAGACTATAAACATGACAAGAAAAATGAAATTAAAAAATTATTGATCGAAATAGAAGATAAGCTGGTTTGCGCTTTATGTGTGGAAAAAGTAACTAAAGATTTTAAAAGAATCAAAAGACAAGAACCTTTTGCTTATCAAATGGTCTGGAATTTAATATAAAATTATAAATGATTTTAAAATATAACCCGTAAGAACCCTTTTTATTAGCCTTTTGTGCGTTGAAATTTACCTGAGCAACATTAAAAATTTGAAAATTAAGGCTAATAAAAGGAGAATATTTTATGACAAAATCCAGAATAAACCCAGCCTGCTTAGTAAAAGTTATGACAAAAGCAGGTTTACTTATTATAATTACAGCTGGAATATCTCTAAATCAGGCTCAAGCCCAAAATAATCAAGCTTTTGGGATACCAAAAATACCGGATATAGTTAGAAACACTCTAAACACAATTCCTACTGTAAATCTAGGCACTACTCAACAACAATTGGAACTTATTCGTTCATTTATAACCAATTACATTAATGTAATTCCAAATCTTACTCTTTCACAAGATCAAATAAATGCTGTTCTTTCATATTTTGATGTTGATCCATCAACACTTAGAATAGGATTAAGTCCTCAGCAATTGCAGGCTGCTCAAACCTTCTTTATCAACAATTATAATCAATTAGCTAATTTAAGATTATCAAATCAGGATTTAAGTACTGTTATATTGGTTCTTACTAATAATGCTCAGAATATTTCAACATTATTAAGAATTAATCCTGAAATAGCAACGTTAATTAGAAGTGTTGCGCCGCAAATTAACCAGTTAACATCAGTAAACCAACAAATAAATACTATTGTGACTCTTCTTAGAACTACTATTCCTGAAATAAACACATTATTAACGGTGTAAAGTTAATACCATTTTAAAAGAATGGTTTGTGCTGTAAAACCAGGCCCAAAACCTAGCATAAGCCCATATTTAGTTGTATTTATGTCTTCTTGCAAAAATCTTTCTAAGATAAATAATACAGTTGCACTGGACATATTTCCGTGAAATCTCATAATTTCTTTTGATTCGGTAATTTTCTTGCCAAATTTATCCAGTAAATCTTCTAACATTAAAGTTATTTTTTTCCCTCCCGGGTGAAATATAAAGTTATCAATATCTTTTAGAGTTAGATTATTTCTTTCAAGGAAAGGAACTGTAATATTTTCAAAGTGCTCGATAATTTTATTGGGCACTTTTTCACTTAAAACGACTTTAAATCCACTATTTGTAAGATCAAATCCAAGAATATCCGTTGTATCTGGAAAATGATACATTTGAGTATCAATTATTTCCGGCGCAAATTTATTAGTTGGACCAAGAATTGCACAAGCTGCTCCATCGGCAAAAACAGCTGATCCCACAATATTATCTATAGAAAAATCATTATATTGAAACGTAATACTTGGTATTTCAACTGAAATAACTGCTACGTTCTTGTCGGGATAGGCTTTCATAAAGTGATCTGCATAAATTAAACCTGCAACACCACCAACACATCCCATTTCTGTAACGGGAAGCCTGTGAACATTTTGTTTAAACTTAAAATTATTTATTAAATATGCATCAAAAGAAGGTATCATATACCCTGTACAACTTGTGGTTATAATGTAATCAATATCTTCTGCTTGCAATCCAGCTTTTTTTAAAGACTTATCAAGAACTTTTGTGCCCAAATTAATTGCTGAATTTATATAGTGCCTGTTCTTTTCTTCTAGTGACATTGGAGAAAAGATTTGATCTATCGGTAAAATACTATATTTTTGATCTATTTGAGCTCCTTCAAAGATTTTAATGATCTTTTTTTGGTATAACTCTGGCTGATTCTTAACCCATTTTCTCACATATTCAATTATTTCTTCTGATTTATATCTGTAATCAGGTGTTGCTGTAGCTACAGAAATAATTTTATGTATCACAGTTTTCCTTTCAATAATTCAACAATATAAAGATGTTATAAAAATTAATATTATTAGACAAAAAAGCAGAATAAATTATTCTTGTGATTAATATAATCGAGTATTTTATTCTGCTATAAAATCTTAATAGTGCTACAACGAAAACCAATAGCTTTAAATTATGTTTGTATGTTTAAAAGAATGCAGCGATGACTTAAGTTAGGTAATGGATATTACCAAAAGCCTTAAATTACTTTTCAAGAACTAGTAATATATGGAAATAAAAATTGTTTTAACTTTTTGTATAGCCGTACTTATAAGATTAATTAGTTTCTTAATCTCAAATAAAAATGAAAGAAACCTAAAACTTTTTGGTGCTGTTGAATATGGAAAATCTCACAGTATTATTTTGATGTTTTCCCACACTATATTTTATTTTTCAGCGTTTGTTGAAGGACTTATAAGAAAAACCTCATTCGATACTATAACCCAGCTGGGAATAATAGTTTACATAATTTCAACTCTTTTTCTTTGTATTGTAATATATCAATTAGGCAACTTTTGGACATTTAAATTGATAATAGCTAAGGATCATTGCTTAAATAAAGGTTTTATTTTCAAATATTTTCGTCATCCTAACTATTTTCTAAATGTTATACCTGAATTAATAGCAATAATACTAATATGTGAGGCATGGATAACCCTGACCATCCTATTTCCAATTCATTTAATATTTTTAATAAGAAGAATAATACAGGAAGAGAGAATTATGAGACATAAATTTGCCGGTTATTAGGTTATTTCTTTATAATAATCCTGATATAACATTTTAAAATTTATTTTAAAATTAATATGTTTATTTTAATAATCAATATGTTGTAAAATACTTAAATAACAGTTAAATATTTTTGAAAGCATATGCAAACGTCAGAACCTTTAAATAAGTCAACAGAAAAAACTGTAAATGACTACATAGAACTGATTGAAACCATAGCTAGAATAGAATATACAAGGTTGAAGACATCGTCTCACCTGATTGACTATTCGGAACTGGTTAATATTGGTGCGATCGCTGTATATGTTATTCTTACTAATTCTAAATACAATGATTTTAATATTTCTTATATGTCAACAGCCATAAAATGGGCTATCAGAAATGAGCTTAGACGCAGATACAAGTGGTATGCATTCAAACATCCATCTCATAAAGAAGATACAAAAGAAGTACTTGAATCTTCTGGTGAACTAGAGGAATTAGACCAATCTGAAATTAGAGAAGTTATTTATGGAGCTATACTTTCTATAGATGATCTTGCAGATGCAGAAAATCCAGTCCAAATAAAAGATTCTTCTTTAACTCCTGAAGAAAGTCTCGAATTTAGAGAGCTTAATAAAGCTGTTAAAAATGCTATGAAATATCTACCACCACGAGAAAAAATGGTTCTGGAAACAAGATTTTATAAAGGTAAAAAAATAAAAGAAATAGCAGACGATTTGAAAATCTCTTCATCCAGAGTTTCAAGAATTATTCAATCCGGTCTTGATAAAATAAAAGAAAATCTTAGAAAACAGGAACTAATTTAACCTTTTATTTTAAGATTCTGCAAAAACCAATTTACTGCTTTATTAATAGCATCTGCATTTAATAAATTTCAACTATTCAGATTATTGGGTGGATCCTCAATACTAGTATATAATAAGGACGTAATAAAAAATGCGTAAGAATTTTTTATTACTCGTTTAATAGCTGAGCACAGGAAGCAGCCTACAAAAATCACAAAAGATTTTTCATCAAAATCTTTAATGATTTTTTCCGCTGTCCTTAGTAAAAAACATATTTAGAATATATGTGTGGATTTCTTGAAAACTGAAATGAATCTAATTGATCGTTTAAAAATTCATCTAAAATTTATTGATACTATTACAACAAAACTCTTAACTCTTGTTTTGTTTATAACCGTTATTCCACTTATAGTTGTGGCGAATTTCTCCACAACTATTATTAATCAGAATATGTTTGATAGTTCAAAAAGTGAGCTGAACTTTGGTGCTTTAGTAGTAAAGCAAAAATACCAGGAAGAATTAAATAATTTAAGACAGCAAACAATTCAAGCTTCAAAACTATATATAGCCCATTATTATGACGAATACCTTATTACAAAAAATAAAAATACTTTATTAAATAGTCTTGATACTTTTAGAAATACTTCTAAACTGGATTATTGCCTATTAGTAGGCAATAATGACTTTATACCAG
>MFRQ01000029.1:13903-17084 GCA_001784615.1 Candidatus Melainabacteria bacterium RIFOXYA2_FULL_32_9 | reverse complement strand
GATTATTTCAAAGAAGAGTTGGTTGGTTGGGATGGAAGCATAAGTTTTAGCAAAATCTCCACAAGAAAAACATTTCAAGGCTCAGTAATTAGCTATATGCTCGATCTTTTCAAGATTTTTATCTTACTGTATAACCCTGTAAGTTAAGCAACTTCTATCTAATTTTATATGAATACAAGAACCCTGTTACCCACTCTTTTTTCGAGTAAATAACAGGGTTACAGGTCAAATTTTATATACCGTTTTTCTTCTTTATCGAATATGTAACAAAGTGTAACGTTATATACCATTTATATATTTTTTCAATATTTTTAGTTTTTATATATATAAAGATTAAAAAGTAGGTTTAAAAATTTGAAGTATAAATTAAGGGAGATATAGTATGTGCAGTTTACGTGTGTACAATTTAAATGATCCGAATGCGTACATAAGTGTAGTGCGTAAAACTCCTAACGCACAGGATTTATATCCTCATTATAGCCAAGATTTATATAAACATTCATACACACCTACAGTTAATGCATTATTTGAAGGTTTATATGTACAACCTTTCCAAGCACCAGGTTCAGGCCAGCCTAATGATCCTCAGGATCCAACCGACCCAACAGATCCAACAGATCCAACAAATCCTAATAATCCTGGTAATAATTCAAATAATCCTTGGCAAGTAATTATAAATTACATTCAAAACAACATTATTGTTGGAAATAATAATACAATTAACAATAATAATAATGTTAATATTGACAATAGTACTGACATTACTAACAATATTATTAATATCATCAATAGCAACAATAATAATAACAACGATGATGCTCCTATAGATCCACCAGTTTATGCTGATGAAGCAGCATTAACAAGAGCATGGGGCGATCCTCATTTTCAACTAAAACTTGATGAAAACAAAAAGGAAAACTGCTTTGATTTCCAAGGTAAGAGTGGTACCGTATATTCAATGTTAGATAATGAAGATTTATCTCTTAATGCTAAATTTAGTGATGGTGAAGATCTTAATGCTAGATATATAACAGATCAAAATCTTGAACTCAAAGGAACAGGTATAAATGTAGTAAGTCATAAAGGTGGAGCATACGAGATTTATAATAATGGTGCTCAAATAGACGAAAATGACCCTGCATTACAACAAGCCGGTGCTTCTGTAAAATATGAAAATTCTGCTCTAACTGTAGATTACAAAGAAAGACAAATCGTTCAAAAGTTAAGCAGAAATGAAATAGAGGATCAAATCGAAGTAAAATATGGTGATAAAGGCATATTAAGTCAATTAGTAGGTTCCATTGATAATGATGACAATAAAACTGATGGTGTTACCAAGTTTAATTATGACATCAATAAAGATGATAAAATTGATGAAAATGATGTATTGCATTATGAAGCAGCTTCTCAAGCCATGGTGCGTAGTGGAATCTCTGGTATAGCAGCTCCTGTAATATCCAGTTTAAGCGATAAATCAGATGTTCTTTCCCAAACCTTTATAAATAATATTGCAAATAGAGACTATAATATTGATGAAGTGTTTGATGGATCATTTGAGGGTGCTGGCAGTATATCAAGATCCGATGATTCAAAGCTCGTGGTTAGCCCAACTGATTCTATGGGTGTAAGATTAGCCAAGCTTGCAATGAAAGCCACACTTTTATATACAGAATCTAAAACTGAAGCATTAAAATCAGCAGCAACCAATGCAGTCAACAGTTGGATTTCTTCAAGTTCAGCCACATTACTTAATGATGTGACAAGTGGTTCTGGTTCATATGCAAGTAGATTTTCAGAATATAGCGGTTATTCAAGATCACAATGGAACGAATATATCGGTAATACATTTATTAGACCAGACATTCGTTTAGCTTAAATCCTATCCAATAAATAATTGAGAGTTTATAAAATCAGGGATATTATTTCCGTTGCTGTTCAAACGCTTTGCGTTTCAAGGCAACTCCAATAATATCCCTGATCAATTCAAGATTAAATTGAATTTTGATTATTTTAAGTTTGTAAGGTTTGCTTTTCGTATTCTGATATTTTGAGGAGTTATTTCAAGTAATTCATCTTCCTTTATATATTCAAGACAATCTTCTAGTGATAAATCTCTTGTGGATTGCAATGTGACCATTACATCAGCTGTTGAGCTTCTCATATTTGTTAATCTTTTAGTTTTACATACATTTACTATTAAATCTTGTGGTCTAGTATGCTCTCCAACAACCATGCCACGATAGACCTTTGTTTTCGGTCTGATAAAGAATACGCCTCTATCTTCAAATTGCTGAAGTGCGTAAGGAATGGCTTCGCCATCTTCATGAGCTAGCAAAGAACCATTTCTGTAACTTGGTATTTCTCCTGAAAATGGCTTATAGTCTTTGAAGGAATGGTACATAATTCCTTCACCTTTAGTCATTCTAATGAATTCTCCTCTAAACCCTATAAGACCCCTTGCAGGTATTACAAAGTTTAAGATAGTTCTTATTCCATTAGACTGCATATTAAGCATTTCAGCTTTTCTGAAACTTAATTTTTCAATGCAACCACCGGTACATTGATCTGGAACATCAATAATTAGATTTTCAAAAGGTTCAAGAGTTGCACCATTTTGTTCTTTAAAAATAACTTCAGGTTTACTTACCTGGAATTCATAACCTTCACGTCTCATTGTTTCTATTAAAATGCTGAGGTGTAATTCTCCTCTACCGCTTACTCTGAAAACATCAGTGCTTTCAGTTTCTTCAACTTTTAAGCTGACGTTTTTCTCAAGTTCCTGATATAAACGTTTTCTTACTTGCCTTGAAGTAACAAATTTTCCTTCTTGTCCTGCAAAAGGGCTGTCATTTACAGAAAAATTCATTTTGAGAGTTGGTTCATCTATACTAATTAATGGTAATACTTTAGGATCTTCAATAGATGATATTGTTTCACCGATCTGGATGTCAGGAAAACCTGCTATTCCTACAATATCTCCTGCAACTGCTTTTTCTAAATCAACTCTTTTTAGTCCCTGAAAACCTAATAGCTTTAAAACTTTACCTCTTGTTACGGTGCCGTCTCTTTTTATTAGGCTTACTTGTTCGCTGTCTTTTATTATTCCATTATGGATACGTCCAATAGCAATTCTGCCTATATATTCATTATAATCCAGAGATGTCACATGGAATTGTAGCGT
>MFRQ01000029.1:12061-13840 GCA_001784615.1 Candidatus Melainabacteria bacterium RIFOXYA2_FULL_32_9 | reverse complement strand
ATCTGGTTTGTGGCATTGGGCCTTCTGCTGCGTCAACAACAAGAAGAGCTCCATCTACCATGCCTAAAATCCTTTCAACTTCTCCGCCGAAGTCTGCGTGCCCAGGTGTATCTACGACATTAATTCTATAATCTTCATAGTTAATGGAGATATTTTTCGATAAAATTGTAATTCCTCTTTCTCTTTCGAGGTCGTTGGAATCCAGGACTCTTTCTTGAATGTTTTCATTTTCTCTATATACGCCGCTTTGTTTTAACATACAATCTACAAGCGTAGTTTTGCCATGATCTACGTGTGCTATTATTGCTATATTTCTCAATTTTGATATTAAATTTTCTGACTTACTCATTTTACGGTATTATCCTTACTTTTAAACTTTGTATTGCTTCTTTTCTCGCTAACTTTTTAACATTTTCCGGCCTGTTTTTTACTGCTACGATCCATCCTGTTTTGGTATTGACGAATAAGAAAAATGCTGCCTGACTTTCGACTAATTTTGCCATATCATCTATTATTAATTCGCCTTTATCAGAAAGTTCAAAAACTGAAAATGATAAAGGATCTGATAATGTGCTATTGATGAAGCCGTCAAATTTTGTACTGTATAGGTTTGAGGTATCTCTTATGAGCTCACGATCTTTGTAAGTGGTAATCCATTTCCATAAATGGTCGATAATAGTGCTTATTTTTGGGTCAGCCATTCCCTTACCCTTTTATATGCGATCCCTATAATTTTTTTAACACAAAGAAAAAATAAATGCCAAACAAGCATTATAAAAATTGTATTAAATCGCAATTTATTTATAGATTATTGAAGAAATCTTGAAATATAAAGTACTTGATTAAACAGGCTCGATTTCTTTTTGGATAATCTTGATGAACATTTCTACCAGATTTTTATCCCATGAAGTACCGGCACCACCTCTTAATATATTTATGGCTTCTTCCTGTGATAAGGCCTTTCTGTAAGGTCTATCACTAATCATACCAAAATATGCGCTTGCTACTGCAATAATTCTTGAACATATTGGAATATCATCACCTGATAAGTTACCCGGATATCCTGAGCCATCCCAGTGTTCACGATAATGTTCTATCATGTATACAATTGGTGCAGCAGATTTTATTGGTTTTAAAATTTCTCTTGCCGTTATAATTGGATGCTCCAGCATCTTTTTTCTTTCTTCGTCATTTAATGGGCCTGGTTTTAACAAAATATTTTCAGGCATCATCAGGTTGCCTAAGTCATGAAGTAATACAGCTAATGTTAATTTCTCAATTTCACTATCTGGCAAGTTCATTGTTTCTGCTAATTGGCTGGTAATTTCTATTTTTTGTTGTGTATATCCACCTTCATACACTGTATCATACGTTTTTACCAGAGATTCAACTACAAAATAAAGAAATCCTGTTAGATTTGTCTCTTGTATCGGGCTTGTTTTTAGTTTTTGAATCAGTTGATTTGCAACGTTTGATGATACTGAAATATGCTGCTTGGTTAAGATATCTATAAATGCATCGAGTGCCAACAATTGCCAATCAGCTTGTTCATCTTTAGTAGCAATTTGAACCTGATTTCTACCGTTTCTCTTAGCTCTATAAAGTGCTTGATCAGCTAATTCTAAGAGCTCATTTAGTGAGCCTGTATGTCTTAATAGTGTAGAGACTCCTATGCTGGCTGTTACCGTTCCTACACCCTCTACAGGCACGGATTCTATTGCTGATCTAAGTCTTTCAGCAGCTATTTTGCCCCCTTCTACATCAATACCTGGCAGAATT
>MFRQ01000029.1:0-12054 GCA_001784615.1 Candidatus Melainabacteria bacterium RIFOXYA2_FULL_32_9 | reverse complement strand
ATTCTTCTCCGCCATAACGGGCTGGGATATCAACTGATCTTGCATTTTGTTTTAATACTTTTCCTATATGGCAGATTGCAGCATCACCTGCGGGATGCCCATAAGTATCGTTAATAAATTTTAAGTGATCAAGATCTAGAATAACCAAAGTAAATGGTTGCTTTAAGCGTGTAGCACGATCTACTTCAGAGGATAAACATTGGTCAAAATGCCTTCTGTTATACAAACCGGTAAGGCCATCTGTAATTGCCTGCTCTCTGATTTGTTCAAATAATCCAGCTATTGTTACAGCAAGTTCTATTTGGCCAACAAATAGACTTAAGAAATTTCTTTCAGTATTACTAAGCTCATTTCTTATTGAAACAGCAATAAGACAACCAAAAGGTTTTTCCTGAACAATTATAGGCAATATTGATATTGACCTGTTTGCAAATAAAGAGTCCAGTTGCTTTAGCTTTTCACTGTCTATTTCAGGATTAGAACCCAGAAAAATATGTTTAAAGCTCTTAACGCACTTAATATCTCTACTATGTATAGATTGATTAACTATATTTTTAGGCTCATTTATAGAAATTTCAATGTTTTCTAAAGGATGTTTCAGTATGTCTTGAATCTTTGCAGCAAATTCATTGTCATTTGCGGCTCTAACCTTCAATATGGAAGAATTTTCCTTGTCATAAATTTGGAATAATGCACAATAAAGATAATCTAATTCATTAGAAAGACCATTAACAACGGTGGATAAAACTTCTGATAGCGGTTCAGAAGAGTTCATGGTGCCCCATATATGTCTTAATGTTAATAAGCTTTTATTGGCTTGATTTAGCTCATTTGTTCTTTCAGAAATCTCCTTTTCAAGGATAGCGTTTCTCTCAAAAATATCTCTAAATCTTTGTCCTTCATCAAGCACACTATGCTCAAGAGCACCTATTTTATTTTTGTAATTTTTAACTTTATTGACAATATTTTTATACCAATTAAGGGGCATATCTCTTCCTATTATTTTCTTTTCTTTAATGCATTATAATACAATATTTTTGCCAATTAAAGTAAGTTTTTCATTAAAAATTCTGAATATCTTGTCAGGCGTGACTTTTTTCATACACTCCATATGGTAATCTTTCTTAAGACAGCGTTTTTTATGGCATGGCTGACAAGGTAAATTTGCTGCTATTGCTGTATGTTTTTCTCCATAAGGGAAGGTTCTTTTATAACTTGTAGAACCTGATATCATAATAATTGCTGGTTTATCTGTAGCATTTGCAATATATGCCGGGCCTGTGTCCGGTGCTATTACAATATCTGTCCTGTTAAATAATTCTATTAACTCAAGAAGGCTTGTTTTTCCAGCTAGGGATAGGTAATTATCAGTGTTGGCTTCTGAGGTTATTTTGTTAATTAAAGCAATATCCTGAGAAGATCCAATAAAAATTACGTTATTATCAGGAGCTAACCTGTCAAGTAATTCGCTCCAATAGCTTTCTAACCAGTGTTTTGATGGCCATGTTGTAGCAGGAGCTAATATTACTATAGGTTTATCTTTATCAAGATTCTTGAGTAAACCACTTACAGTATCTTTTATTTGTTGGTTAATTGGAGGTAAGCTAAATTTAATCTCATCTGTCGGGGCTTCAAGATGTTGGGCAGTTTCAAGATATCTTTCAATTACGGGTTTATTAGGGTCAAAGATATTATGTGCTTTTAATTTTTCATTAATGAATATGTCTGCAAATTCACGAGTTTTAGCGTGAGCAATACGCCTTTTAGCCCCGCTTAAGTAAGTCAGAATGCCACTTTTAAATAGCTCTTGAAGATCGATAGCTATGTCAAACTTTTCATTTTTTATTGTTTTTATGAATTCCAGGAATTCCTTACAGGTTTTTAAGGTGAAGCCTTGCGATTTCCACTTCTTTTTAGGTAAAACATAAACCTGATCTATGAGGGAATTTCCTAGAAGGATTTCAGCAGCCTTATCCTCCACAAGCCATCCTATATATGCATTAGGGAATTTTCTCCTTAATGCATGCAGGACTGGAAGAGAATGAATTACATCTCCTATAGCACTGAGCCTTACTATTAGAATTTTGGGTTTATGTTCCATAAATTCGATTTCAATTAAAAATTATTATGAAAAAAACATATTCAATTAAAATTAATATCATAAATAATATTTTTAATGTATTAAAGTTAATCTTGGTTTCAATTATTTAGAGGAACAAAATCCTAATATAGTGCTCTATCATTTTAATATGAAAGGACTTACCTGTTCATTCGAGATATTTATGTTTTGGCATGCTATCTGATTTAAAATGGTTATTCATTAAAGATTATTAACAATCAGATATACTAATTTTTTGTTAAAAATGAACGTATTTAAATTTTTTGTAAGGGGTAAATACAGTAAAAAATGAAAAATAAACCTGCTGATGAATTAAAAAGTTCTATAGTTAAGCTTTCTGGTCAAATAGACCAGCTGAAGAGCAGGATTACAACTTGTGATGATTCAAACAGGGTGTATAATCGCTTAATAATTGAACGAGCTTGTATCAGGCAAAAGCTAAAAGAGATGCAATCAAAAAATATAGTTTCTTTCTTTTGTTGTAAGAAAGTTAAGTCAAAAGGTAACCAAAAACGAATATGTGATTATTTTAGCTCCTAAATTAAGTAGGAGCTAAAATTTTATAAGTTATTATAAATATCAACTGTTATTTAAGGTTGGTTTTGGTTTATTTTTTGAAAATTTTGTTTTTAGGAAATTAGATAAATTGTGAAAAATATCTGGATTTTCTTTTGTATGTATTATTTCTCCAATTGTCAGAATTGCTCCATTTCTTATTTTTAAAGCCTGATTAAGCTTTTCTTCGTTAACATTATAGTTACCATCAATCAATTCAAGCTGTTCGTTAATCATTTTTCTTGGATTGATTTTGCGTTTGTAGACGTGAGGGTATTTGTGGATTATTAACTTATTATTTTTTATCTTTAATTTATGTGTGTAATACGTCACTTTTACAGGCGTACCTATTTCTACTTTGTCAAATAAATCTTCTGCATCTTTAATACGCATTCTTACACATCCGTGAGAACTATATTTGCCAACAGATGAAGGTCTGTTAGTGCCATGCATTCCGTATTCATTATCGTTTTTATCTCTATGAAATCCAATCCAGCGTGTTCCTAAAGGATTATCTTTACCCGGTCTTATTCTGGATATTCCTGCTGGTTTATATGGATTTTCCCATCCCGGATTTGTAATTTTAGTAATAACCTCAAAATTACCAGTAGGTGTTGGGAAGTTAGACCTTCCAACACCTACTGGATAAGTTTTCTCGATTTTATTGTCTTTTCGCAGTTCAAGAGTTCTGGATGGAATATCTATAAATATTTTGTACTCATCAGCCTGTGCAGGAATAATATTAAATAAGTGAAAGAAAAGAATTTGTGCTAATAAGAATAAAAGTACTTTTTTAATATTCATATTCTATCCTGTTGAAAAAGCAGTTCCTACCAGAAGCCTCTAACTGGTCCGCTTGGGGTTGTCTGTTTGGAAACAGGCTCTCCTTTTTCTGCATAGCAGTATTCTTTACTGTAGTTGATGATTGGATCTAATACAGAAATATCAATTGGTTTACAGGTTGTTTGAACAATTGGGACCTGGTAATTATGAGTTATAATTATTCCAGAAAGGTTTTCTGCATCAATAGATGAGATTTGGAACCACATTTCTTTATCAATAGGATTAGCAATACACATATCTAATTGAGCAACGTCTCCTGGAGGAATGTCTTGGTTGAGATTGAATGCTGGCATGAATATTCTTGTGTAACCTTGTCTGGTGTTTTTAATAGTTAAATGAAGAGTATCTCCCTGGCATACATGAAGGGTTCTAGGATAGAAGTTAATATTAGGATAACCGTTTGATTCGATATCAATTGTTTGATAAACATCAGCAGCATTAGCACTGGAAACTATACCTATGGTTGCTGCTATAGTTAAAGCTGAAACCAATAATTTCTTTAACACCTTTTTGTCTCCTTTCCTTTTTATGTCTTTATTGTTTATGTTTGCTTAATTGTATATACTTACTTATTAAAGTTAGCAAAACTTTCAGGGTATTTCATCAGACATTGCAGCTAGATATTCTAGCTAGTAAATTGAGCAATTTGTGATAAAGATTAATTTAGTATTTGATAGAGATAAAGCGGGGCATACTTTCCCCGCTTTATCTTTTAGTTAACTAGGCTATTGGCATCCAAATGCTATAGAAACTCTATCATCTGAGTTAATTTTTGCGATTCGACTTCCACCTGCACCAACTAAGTAGCCAATTTCATCAGCGGATACACCAAGTATACCTGTCGCACCACTTAAGGCAACTCTGGTTAAGTCGAATGGGGTTCTGACTAATTCAACTCCTGAACCTAGAGCGCTTCTTCCTGCAGCTCCAAATTCACCATTAACTAGCTCACCACCTGCTGTACCAATTCCACCTAGGATTTGTTCGGTTGAATTACCAGCAATAATAGTCATACTGCCAAGTGTTCTTCCGACTGTACCTAATAATCTGCCTGGCCATACGAATGGAAATTCAACAACTCTTGTAAGTGCATCTCTCCAGGCAGGAGTATCAGCTGCTTGTACTTGAGCCGTCAGAACTTCTGTTGGTAATGCTGCTGTTTGGCCACCAGATGTTATGCCTGAGAATGCAACTTTGAGAGCTCCATCACCATTAGCTCCACCTGGCCTGATAACCTCTACAACTCTGCCTCCAACTGTGGATCCTGCAGGGAATGCAACATTATTTATTGTTACAGGTTCTAATGTAGTAGCTGTAAAAGTATCGCCAATATGACCAGTTCTTGCTGAAATATTATCATTAAATTTAACGTTTAATACTGGTGCAGTGATTATTTCTTGTTGTAATGTTGCTGCAGCACCTGTAACTATAGGTTGTATTGATTGTTCCAGTGCTAAAGTTTGTCTTACATTTGATAACATTGCAGCAATTTCTGCTCTGGTTGCATTTTGGTTTGGATTAATTTGATTTGGAGTTGGTGTTCCCTGTAATGCACCTGCCTTTAGTGCTTTAGCTACTGATATTCTAGCCCAGCTAGGAATTTCATCACCATCTCTATATTGATTTAGAATTTGATCTGCTTCTGTACCTGTCACTGTGGTTGGTAAAGCCATTGCCAAAGTGTTTAATGCTTCTGTTCTTGACACTGGTTCTGATGGGCGGTATGTATCATTTGGATAACCAGCTACAAGACCTCTATTATAAACTTTATCTATAGCAGGATTTGCCCAATGTCCCTGTGGTACGTCTCTAAATATTTGTTCTGGTCTAGCTGGAGTATCTTGTAGATTTAATCCGGATACTAACATTGTTGCAAATTCAGCTCTTGATACAGGTAAGGTTGGTCTAAATGTGCGATCTGGATAACCAGTAATTACACCAGCTGTAGCTAATCTGCTAATTTCATCGCTTGCCCAGAATCCTTGTGGTATATCAGCAAATGTTACTTCTGGAGCTGCGGCTCCTGTTATTGCTGTTGGTATCATTACTGTTCTTGAGAATTGCAATGCTGTAGCTGTCTGCATTGTAATAGGCCCAGTAATAGGTGCCTGCCCTGGCATCAATGATATAGGAGTACCAGTTCTGATTTGTTGTATATTACCTCCGCAACCAAACGGATTTACTGATCCTGTTGTAATAGTAGTTGAAGGAATCAGTGGTGATGCAGCTCCGGTAATATTAGAAGAAATGGGGGATGTGCCAAAAGCAAGTGCTGGTGGATTAATTACTGAAACTCTGTCATTGATTCCACCTAGTTCAATTATATTACCTGCTCCAGACACATACTCATTCATATCAGGCAATGCAGGATATGCATAAACTTGTCTTTCAATGTATTCTGTTTTACCAATACTACCTGGGCAGGTAGCTGTAAAAGGTGTAACTTGAGCTGCAGCACCTGTTGGACACATTGATATGGTAGTTGGAGTCATCACAGATGTTTGTAAAGGAACTCTAACAGGTGTAGTTGTTGGACATACACCTTGCTGCATCATCATTTGTTGTTGCATCATAGGTTGTTGCATCATAGGTTGTTGCATCATAGGTTGTTGCATCATAGGTTGTTGCATCATAGGTTGTTGCATTCCTACTGGTGCTTGTGGAACAACAACTGCAGCGCCACCGGTTGGTGTTGGTACTTGTATAATAGTATTTGGACATACAGGGCATGCAGGAATGGCAGGTGTAGCTGGTATAACTGCTGCACCACCTGTAATTGCTCCCGGGGTTATTTGTACTTCAGGTTGTTCAAATCCTTCAGGAGCCATTGCGCTTCTTTCACCAATTGTAGCACCAGGTACACATGGTACTGGACATACTGTTGCTGCGCCACCTGTTGTAACTGGTCCTAATGGAGTAACTGGAACCATAGTTGGGCATACTGGATCAGCTGGAGTTACAGGCATAGTAGGTACTATTGCTGCACCTCCAGTAACAGGCACTTGAGGTACTATTGGAAGTACTTCGCATTCTAATCCCATAGCTTCTGCTGCTGCTGCACCACCAGTTAAATTTGATGTTTGTGGTGTTGCTACAGTTTCAGGTCTGATTAGAATTTGTGATGGTTCTATTGTTGGACTTACAGGAATAACTGCTGCTCCACCTGTTGGAACTGCAGTTTGGCAAGGTGGACATTGGCCATATATTCCTTGTGCTGCTAATGCTGCAGGTATTGCTGTTGTTTGAGGTGACTGGAATGTTGAGATTTCTGTTGAACCTGCAGCATTACCGCCATATGGTTCTGTTGTGCCAAATGCTTTAAATGTTCCAGCGGGACCCACTCCAACTGCTGTTGGGGTTACTTCATCAACAGCAACAGGAGCTTGAACTACTGGACTAGTTTGAGTAGTAACTGTCGGAGTGGTTTCTATTTCACCCACTTGAGCTTTAGCCGCATTACCAGCAGTTAATACACTTATTGATATTGCTGCTGCTAATGATAATTTCTTAAAGTTCATCGTATCTTCCTCCTTAATTTGAATATGTCCAGAAGTTTGCTTCCGGAAATTTTCTTAACCATAATATTCTTATCTAGTAGCTATATGAAATGCTCCGTATTTATTAAACTGTTTTTTTATGTCGGATTTTAAGTTTCTATTTATATGAGTTACTAATAGTACGTTTCCTTTCTCTTTAACTGCTTGTTCAAAAAATTTTGCCTCATGTTCCGGGATTCCTAATCCAATTAATGCTCCTATTATTGATCCTATTAGACCTCCTGTTGCTGCTCCTGCAATTAATCCTATTATTGGCCCTGAGACGACCAGGCCGATTCCTGGAATGACGACTACTCCTATTAGAGTCAATCCTCCGATTACAGCACCAAAAAGACTTCCTGCTGCAAGTCCTTTAAATGCTTCTTGAGGTGCTTTTGTTCCTGTATCTACTGCAAAATGTTGATTTTGTGTTTCTTTTGACATTAAAATGTTGATGTCATTTTCTGAAACACCTTTTTCTTCTAAGTAATTGATTATTTCTGCTAGGTCTTCTTGTGATCTGAATATTCCAGATACTGTCGTTTTTGATCTTTCACCCATTTTATTGCCTCTCATCTCATATTGAAATTGAGTTTTATGTGTATATGAGTTTTTCGAAAAAACAAACTAATGAATGACTTTATTGTTTATAAAATTTTTGGATTTTTATTATTTGAATTATGAGCCTTTTAAGGGTAATTAATCATTACCTCTATTTCCTATCTATGTGGATAGTTCAAAAAATTGCTTGAACTTATCTTTGTAATGATTTTGAATAAGTTTTTTAAATTTAGCCTTTGAACCCAGGGTTTTAAGGATTATTATGCCCAATAAGCTATTCACTTCAATGTTCCTTTATGTATTTGTAAGGAACTAATCCAAAAAGTGTGGGTCAATATTTTATAGATATTTTAAATAAGGGTTAAGTAATATTAAGGTTGGTAACTTAGCTATTTTTCTTTAATTAAATAAAGTTAAATAATTAGCATGGAAAAGTATTGCAAACTTATGCTTAATAAAGTATATTTTATTGTCAATAATATAAATTTTTTGTGTTTAACTTAATGAAAAGGTAAAAATATAAGGATCATTTATGAGTAGCAAAGGAGAACGTTATTGGTTAGAAATAGGCAGGATATTTATTCTGCATCCAAAGTCATTCAAGGATACTTAGCGCCTTCTGATGACTCCATAAAAATGGATGCAGCTAAGCGTGTGAAGCTTAATGATGAGCTTTTAGACAATTGTATTTACATTGCTGATAACGCTGAAGAGATAGAATTAAGTGAATTAAACACTATTGATACTCCAATAGTTGATGCATTGCAGAATTATTTAAATAATCCGTCAGTACCGCTGCATATTCCGGGACATGCCAGGGGTGAAGGAGTTCTCCCTAAATTTAAAGAGTTGGTTGGACAAAGGGTAATTAACTTAGATACTACAGATGAATTTGATAATCTTGGTACGTTATATCCTGCTGATGGTCCTATTGAAAAAGCTCAAGAATTAGCAGCAAAGGCGTTCGGAGCTTCTAAATCCTTTTTTCTTATAAATGGTTCTTCTGTTGGCAATCTTGCTTTAGCCTTGACAGTGACAAAAGAAAATAAAAAAGTAATAATAGGTCGTAATTGTCATCGTTCTGTTATTAGTGGTATAACTTTAACTGGTGCTGAACCTGTGTGGGTAGCACCTGAAAGACTAGATGACTGGGGTATATGGGGACCCGTTAATCCCGAAGAAATAGAAAGATTACTCGATGAAAATCCTGATGTCGGTATAGTATGGATCACTAACCCGACATATGAAGGCATAGTTAGCGATACAGCAGCTATATCTGCTATATGTAAAAAAAGAAATGTTATCTTAATAATAGATGAAGCTCATGGATGTCTTTGGAAATTTAACGATGAGCTTCCAACTTCAGCTTTAGAAATTGGAGCTGATGCAGTTGTACATTCATTGCATAAGACAGGTGGAAGTTTCTCTCAGAGTTCTATTTTGCATCTTGGAAAAAATAGCAAAATAAATGCGGAAGAAGTAGAAGCAAATCTTAGAATGCTTCAGTCGACAAGCCCATCTTATATGCTTCTTGCGAGTTTAGATGCTGCAAGGGCATATTTAACCAGTAAATATGGTCAAAACAGGCTAAATAAAGCTGTCGAAAATGCAAATCTTATTAGAGAAGGTTTGATATCTTTACCTAGAGTCAAATGTTTATCTGTAAAAGATGGATACAATATTGATCCTACAAAAATATATCTGACTATAGACGGTTTAAGCGGTAAAAGATTAGAAAGTATTCTTGAAATTGAATACCATATTGAGGTAGAAGCAGCAACAGATAATGGTATTTTAGCTCTTTCCAATGTAGGAAATACTGAAAAGGAGCTTGAGTACTTCTGGGAATGCATTAAATCTATAGTTAATAGTAATTATTCTGATATTACATATCTAGATAAAGCTAAATACATGCCATTTTTAACCCCTGAGATTGTATGTACTCCCAGGAAGGCATATATAGCTCCAAAAGAAAAAATTTCGCCTAAAAAGGCTGTTGGTAAAATTTCTGCCGAAGTAATTGCTGAATGTCCTCCGGGGATTCCGGTATTAGTCCCAGGTGAGAGAATAACTACGGAGCATATTCCTTATCTTACTAAGTATGAAACAATCTGGGTTAAAAAAGACACTTGACTGTTTTTAAAAAATATAAAAGAAGGAAATTTTTTGATCTGTAACCCTGTTACTGGACACTCGAAAAAAAGAGTGGGTAACAGGGTTCTTGTATTCAAATAAAATTAGATAAAGAAGAAATTATTAAATAAGGGAAATTTACAGAATACTTAAGTATTCTGGCCAATTAATTATGCAGAGTGAGTGGGTATGCACCGTGTCAATTTGAAGGTGACAAGGTCACTTTATTTAAGTTATCAATTATTCCAGTCTTAATTATGTGTGTTGGCACCAGTGACGGAGAAAACTTGCTCACTCATACATCAGGTCAATTCACTATTTATCAATGGAACTTAAAAAAATGATCCCTGTTCAGGGATCATTTTTTTGTATCTTAGCCCTCATTATGTTCGGGCTCTTTTTTATATTTTTTGTTGGTATTTTTATGTTTTTAGTCCTAAAATCTTTTTATACCAGGAGAAATCAGCCACTTTGATACCATTAAATGTTGTTTTAACACGTTGTTCTTTTAGATAGCTTTCAAACTCATCTTTTGATTTTGGAAATACTTCTTTTGGTGCATTTCTCTCAACTAATGTGACCATAACTACTCTCCTTATTTTGTTTTTGCTTTAGTATATATAACTTATAATAAGAAATTATATACTATTAAATTTTACATAATGTTACCATGAACACACTTGACTTAATAGTGTATGGATTACCCCAAAAAGAAGATAGCTAGAAATTATTAGGCTATAAATATGTTTTTTGTAAATTTTTGTAAACTATTTTACATTATTTAAAACTTTTGTTTTCTGTGAAACCTGTGCTGCTAGAGGAACACTATGATTAGGGCTTTCCAGAGGCAGGTCTCCATATTTCTCGGCTATCCTATTAGCTAAAGCTTCTTTTTTTGGATCAGGATCAAAGAATAATCTTGTATATAACGATACTCCATTATTTAATATATCTGCATTGTTGGTAGAGCTAAAAATTTGAGGATAAACATATTGATGGTATCTGTTGGCAAGTGTGTTAAGCGCCAGGCAATTTATTTCTTCTTGAATAGAAGATAAACCGTCATTATCTTTTGCATGTCCTAATTCATGAAATATAGCTTCAGATATTGCCAGTATTACAGCTGGATCTTTAGTCCCTCTATATTTTTCATTGATTATTACCATATTATTATCGTTGTTTAATTGGGCATGAGCTTTAGGACTGCTTACTGGTCCAAATTCTATCCTTAATCCTCTTTTTAAAATTGTTTGCATTGCTTCTTCACCACTATTATAAAGAATATTTACCCCAAGTTTTTTCATATGTTCAACATCACCGGGTAAATATCTAACCTCTCTGAGTTTATTTATAGATTCCTTGATTGCAGGATCTGTAATCCAGGGAATATCCATAGAATACTGAGGGGCTTGTATTTGAGGATATGCATAAGTTGTATGTGGAGTTGTTCGTGCTAGTTGAGGATAAGCATAATTTCTCATATATTGAGATCCAGTTGAAAAATATTCTGGACTTTGGTAATCTTGCGCAGGGAAATTATAATTAGCATTTGATGCAGGAATAAGTGTATTGGGTATATATCCTGCATTGTAGTAATTATTAAGGTTGCTTACTTGTCCCAACATTTATTATCTCCGTACTTTTATTCTTTATAAACTCAAACTGCAATTTAAATAATTATCTAAGTCATTGCGAGGTGGCTAAACCACATTCACACTGTCAACAATCTTTCTTTAATATACAAGAATCATTGATACTGAGTTTGTGCCTCTGGCACCGTGGCAATCTCTAAGCATTAAACTTATAAGTAGCAATTTAAATTCTCTATAAAATAAAACAAAATATGTTAATTTATTGCTTATTATTTAAAGTTTGTTTTTTATTTAAGTTATTATTTGTTACAAATTTATCAATTTAGTATACTTAGATATCAAAAAGTTTAGTAAAAATTTTTTTATATATATAAGAACATGTAAGTTGGGATAATAGAGGTTAAGATGTTAAAGCCAATTGCAATGCCCGTTAGAATTCCATCTCCAAAATGTGGACAGGATTATACAAATCCTGAAAACAATGCTCCTACGACAAAAGAAAAAGCGTTTCAGGGTTTCGAAAAAGTAAAACAAGAAAGATACAATGATTTTTATAGCCATGAGCAAGCCCATAAATCAGCAGGTGGAGCTCAGGCAGGTAGTATTTTTATTGAAACTGACGGTAATGGTGTTGCTGTTGGTGGACATGTTCCAATTAGAATGCCAAGTGGTGTAGATAAACTTAATCCTGAAAAAAGCCACAAAGAAGCAGAAG
>MFRQ01000028.1:10666-14053 GCA_001784615.1 Candidatus Melainabacteria bacterium RIFOXYA2_FULL_32_9 | reverse complement strand
AGTATAAGAAATTACATAGTCAGCAACTAAGTTTGCTTTAAGTAGCCGCAAACGTAGATACCTCGTAGCTCTGCTGCGAGGTTAATTCATTAAGACAGCTTCTGAACAATCTTAAGTAAGTAAAAGTTATAATAAGTGTTTTTATGATAAGCTTATTCTCAGCGGAGTCATAGATAGAAAAGGAGAGTAAAGTTGGACAAGAAGTATAGGGTTGGGATAGATATAGGTGGAACCAACGTAAAAATTGCACTTGTTGACAATAAAGGTCATCTTGCATACTCAAACAGTGTACCAACAAGAGCTGAAATGGGTTATGAATATACAATTTCAAACATTAAATCAGTAATTTATACAAGCCTAAAAGAAACTGAAATTTCCAAATCAGATATAGGCGGAATAGGCATAGGCGGTCCAGGTCAGATTGATTCAGAAAAAGGTATCGTAAGATGTTTCCCTAATATTCCTGGCTGGATAAATGTACCTCTTGCCAAAATCATGGAAGAGGAATTCCAGGTTCCGGCCAGAGTTGATAACGATGTACGTGTTGCCACTCTAGGCGAATATCATTTTGGAGCAGGAAAAGGATATAAAAACATTGTATGTATAACAGTAGGAACCGGAATAGGATCAGGCATAATTATTAACGGGCAATTAGTCAGAGGTGCCAGTATGTCAGCAGGTGAATTAGGGCATATGACCCTGCAAGCATGCGGTGGCCCAATTTGTGGATGCGGTGATACCGGTTGTCTTGAAGCTTTTGCATCAGGACCTGCTATTGTTCAATTAGCTCAAGAATATATAATGGGTGGCAAATCAGCTAAATTTAAAGAATTGGCAGTTAATACACCTATCACACCTCAAATTGTCTACGAAGCTGCTCAATTAGGTGATGCAGTATCAAAAACTATATTCGATATAATTGGCAACTGGATAGGAATTGCTCTGGCTAACGTTGTAAATTTAATAAATCCTGAAGTAATAATCATAGGTGGCGGTGTAGCGCAAGCTGGTGATATATTATTCAAACCTATTAGAGAAACACTGGATAAAAGAGCGCTTAAAATCGCTGCTGAAACTGTGAAAATAGTTCCTGCAGAGCTAGGTGAAAGCGCAGGAGTAGTTGGTGCCAGCTTACTCGTACTTGAATAAAATATAAAATATAAAATATTATACAAAATACCACAATATTACTTTTCAGGCATATTGTGGTATTTTTATTAGTAATGCTTTAGGCGTTAAATAAGGAAATGTTTTTCAGAAGCCTATAAAAAGTTTTGGTGCTAGAGCTGGTACATTTTCTCCGTCACTGGTGCTAATGCACATAATTAGGTTATAACTGGAATGATTGGAGACCTAGATAAGTGACTGTGTCACCAAATTGACATGAAACAAAGGTTCCTGCGAAAACATACCAGCTCTGCGAAATTGGTTTAACAAAGCAGTAGTTCAACTAAAGAAAGAAGAAAATGCCTGTATATTTATACTGGGGTGAAGAAGAATTTAATATTGAGAATGCTGTTCAAGATCTGAGAAATAAGGTCATTGATCCAAATTGGGCATTATTAAGCCATAAAGTTCTCAATGAACCTGAATTGCCTGAATTAGTTGCTACTTTACAAACTCTTCCTATGGCTTTTGGAAATCTTTTAATAGAAATTAAAACGACAAGCCTGTTTTTGCGTGGGGGAAAAAAAGCTTCCAGCTCAGATAAGCTCATGGTAAAGCTTATTGACACCCTTGAAAACCTTAATGATAATATTTATGTTTTATTTGTATGTCAAATCCCTCGAGATACTGGCAAAAAAATAGATTCAGCTTTAAAATTAACAAAAACTATTCAAAAAATAGGAAAGATAGAAGAATTTAACGCATTTAAATTCTATCAGGAAAAGGAACTTTTATCCTGGATTAATCAGAGAACATCATCAAAAGAGATCAAAATAACACAGGATGCAGCTTTGATTTTACTCCAAAATACTGGTTCAGAATTAAGAAGGCTGGATTCTGAGCTTAAAAAACTTAAGCTTAGCATCAGTCCCAAAAAGACAATTGGCAAAGAAGATGTTCTGGCTTTGTGCGCAACCCACGAAAACATATTTTTACTTGCTGATTCTTGGTTACAAGGTAACAAGTCTAAAGCCATATTAGAATTGCATAAACTTTTTGAAAAAGATCACCCGTTAAAAATTATTGCTACTCTTCAGACTATCGTAAGAAGATGGTTAAAGATCAAAATTGAATCTAAAACTAAGAATTCGTTTGAAATATCCAAAACAATTAACCTACATAAGTTCGTAATTGAGCAAGATATTAAAAAATTACAAAGTACCTCGGTTGAAAAACTGATTGAGCTAAGAAATAAGCTTACTCAAGCAGAGTACAAAATTAAAACCGGTGAACTTGAAGCAGAAATGTCGCTTGAATTGGCCATTGCATCTTAATTAGGTAAATTATATGTTTAATGAAAAACTAAAAAATAGGCAGACTACCGCAATAAGCTTTTTTGAATCAGCAATTAAGTCTAATAAACTGCATCATGCCTATATGCTTACTGGCTCTGATACACTTGAGCAGTATTATTTAGCTATTCAAGTTGCAAAAATCCTAAATTGTGAAAACAACACTGGCAGCGAAAGTTGCAACTGCACAAATTGCTCCTGGATAGATCAAAACAGACATCCTGCTGTAATCACAATTTCTCCGATAGATTATACTTATGGAAATCCTGAGTCAAAAGCATCTACTGTTATCTCAGTTCATCAGGCAAGGTATTTAATCAACTCTCTTGCTACATCATCTCAATATCATAGAATCATAATATTTACAGATGCAGCTGAAGGCAAAGAATATACTAAAAAAGCAGAGTTTCTTTGGAGCAACTATGTAAATATTCTAAAACCTCCAGCGTTAGCTGGAAAAGATGATTCTGATACAGAACGCCCAAGCTGGATGCCATTACCTATAAAATATGAGACTTTCAACCCGGCAGCTCCGAATGCTCTGTTAAAAACTCTTGAAGAACCCAATCCAAATGTTACCTTTTTCTTTTTAACAAGAGATAAAGAAGATATGCTTGATACTATAGTATCAAGGTGTCAGGTAGTTCCTGTTTCAACAATAAATATACAGAAAAACAGCACTAACGCTCTTGCAAGTCTGATTAATTCATTTCCACCTAAAAATCCTGCTGAAGCTATTGCTTTATCAGAAGAGGTAATGGCGATATCAAAACAAGAATCTTGCGAACTAGAAGAATTATTGGATTCTTTACAGGATTATTTATGCAGATTAATTAAAGCCAATTATGAGAATAAGACGCAATCTGCAAAAATAGTAAGCTTTATTGAGCGTATAGAAAGAGCAAAGCTTGAATTGGCAAACTATGTA
>MFRQ01000028.1:0-10658 GCA_001784615.1 Candidatus Melainabacteria bacterium RIFOXYA2_FULL_32_9 | reverse complement strand
AGCCGTATTAGATTCATTATTTTTATCATTTATTAGTTCTTAAATTCTCACTTAATAATGAAGAAAAAAAGTTTAGAAGCAAAGTCTCAAAACAAGCATTTAAATTATCAGAAAATTTCTTCGTTATTAATTTTATATTTTACTTCTTCACCTTTTTCATTCGTAAGAACAAAATAATATTCTTTTAGCTCAAATAAATCATTGAATTTCAACACATAGCAATTCACAGCTGAAAAAGGATGCAATGGCGCAAAATTATCTTTTTCTGCAATTTTTTGAATGTCTGCTTTTCTTGGTTTTATTATATTTTTCTTTTGATTTGGGCCATTATACTCGTTTACATCTATAATATGAGCTTTATAGTTTTGAGCGAAATCTTCAGCATCACCATAAAGAGCTACAAGGAACCTGACTTCATTTTTGTCAACTATTCTGTCAATTTTGGTACTTAAACGCTTTTTGACAGCTTTTAAATCTTCTTCTACTTTACCAGTTGAATTTTGATCTGTTGTTTTGGTTGCTATTTGGATAAATGGGGAATATATGTTTAAAATTTGGCCTGTACCATCATTTATCCAGTTTGAATTTAAAAGATCCCTTGTCGACATTCCTTTTGATTTAAGTCCATATGTAATTGCAATATCAATGCTCTCATCGTCAATTTTAATTAAAGCTAAAGATGAGGTTGTACCGAGAATAAATGTAATTATACTTAGCAAAAATAGATTTAAATATTTCATAACCTGACTCTCCCTATAAATATATAAATTTGGTAGAGGTATAAAAATAAGTGATATAGAACATATTCGGAAATCAAATTTTCCTAATACACTGACAAGTTAATTATGATGTATGAGTGAGCTGATTTTCTCCGTCGCTGATGCACCTTAAAATTGACATGGTGCATAGGCTTCCTCCGAAAACCTACTCACTCTCCATAATTAATTGGTCAGAGTACTAGTGTCATTGTGAGGAACGAAATGCAATGAAGTGACGAAGCAATCCAAAAGAAGATAGTAATAATATTATTTGGATTGCTGCGCACCTACGGTGCTCGCAATGACAGTGCGACGATTAGCTGGATTATGACTCTATTTATCACTTTAATTTTTACCATTACCATAAATTTTAAGAAAAGTTTATCAAATATAAACAAGCTAAAAAATTAGCCATATGGTAATTTAAATAACCCTCATGTCTAATTGCATCAACTCCTTTTAGTTATTTTCAGCCTTCTTTCTCATTATTGTAAAGTGCTTGTATATTTTATGAGATTTTTATATGCTACATATATGTGTACTAAGGACAGCGTAAAAAATACGTTAGTATTTTTGTAGCCTGCTTCTTATAACCAGCAAATAAGCGAGCAATAAATCAATCTAATTCTGGACTAAAAGTCGCTCCTGTTATTGTGTTTACAAAAATTTATTTATTTATTTAAAATTAGGGAATATAATTGATTTAAGAGAAATCTATTAATATAAAAGTTTAAAAGTATGAAAAAGACTGAAATTGATTATAATATTGTAATTGTTGATGATGAACCTATTGTGACATCAACTTTAAGAACGCTTCTCAAGTTTGAAGGGGATTTTTCTCCTGTTATTTTTAACTCTCCTGTGGAAGCTCTTGAATACATTAAGAAATCAGAAATTGATCTTGTAATTTCTGATTTCTTAATGCCTCAAATGAATGGTATTGAATTTTTATCAGAAGTTAAAAAACTTCACCCGGGAGCAAGTCTTATTTTACTTACAGGATATGCCGATAAAGAAAGCGCGATTAAAGCTATTAACGATATAGGGCTTTACAGATATATAGAAAAACCCTGGGATAATGAAGATTTAATATTATGCATAAAAAACGGGCTTGAAAGAAGCCATTTATTGGAAAAACTAGAGCAAAAGGTCAATGAATTATCAGAAGCCAAAAAGCAATTGGAAATTTATAATGAACAGCTAGAATCTATAGTTAGTGAAAGAACTGCAAATCTCATAAAAGCAAACAATAAATTAAGCGCCATAATTAACCATAGCGCTGATGGAATTATAACCATTTCTAAAGATGGTAAGATAAATCAGGTTAATCCGGCATTTGAGAAAATTTGCAGTTTGTATAAAAAAGAAATAATTGGCGAAAACTTCTCAAAAATATTTTCCGGTAATGATAATGAACCAATTTATAATAAACTAAATCCTGAAAGCGATGTTCTCTTAAGGGATTACAAAGTAATAAACCACAGAAAGGGTAAAGATATACCTGTTGAAATTAGCTTTGCCCCTATTATTCCTGGGGAACACCAGGAAGCTAATTACTATGTTGGAGTTGTTAGGGATATTACGCTTCAACTTGAGGCAGAAAGATTAAGAGAAGATTTTATTGCTACTCTTACTCATGACCTTAGAACTCCATTACTAGCTGCAATACAGACATTAAAGTTCTTCCTTGACGGCTCTCTTGGAGAAATGTCCCAAAAACAATCCAAACTGCTTGAAACAATGCTTTATAGTAATCAGGATATGCTTGGCCTTGTAAATGCTCTTTTAGAGGTTTATAAGTATGAATCCGGTCAACTTGTACTATGTAAAGATTATTTTGATTTAAATGACCTTGTTTCACAAAATATGCAGGAAATTCAGTCTTTAACAGAAAAAAAGCAAATAAAATTAATTGTTAACAAAATAAATAACGATAAAGTTTTCGCTGACAAACAGGAAATAAGGCGTGTTCTTGCAAATTTACTTGGTAATGCTATAAATTATACATCTCAGGGGGGTAAAATTAATATTTATACAGATCTCAGCGATGATGCTGTTACTATAACAGTGGAAGATAATGGAACTGGTATCCCTGCTGAAGATATACCTAAATTATTTAACAGATTTTCTCAAGGAACAAGCAAAAAACGCTCTTGTAGTACCGGTTTAGGCTTGTATTTATCAAGACAAATAATAGAAGCTCATGGCGGAAGAATCTGGCTTGAAAGTGAGCTTGGTAAGGGTAGTAAATTCAGGTTTACTATTCCAAAAGCAAAAGAATTAGTGTGTAAGGAATAAGTGAGTAAGGGAACAGTATGGCAGAGAAAATAAAGGTGTTATTGGTAGAAGATCATACTATGACAAGAATGGGTCTTCAGCTTGTATTAGAAAAAGCTGATGACATAGAAGTATACGGTGAAGCTGAAGATGGAGAAAAAGCTGTTGAGCTTACCAAAGCTTGCAATCCTGATGTGATTTTAATGGATATAGGCCTTCCACTTATGGATGGGATTGAGGCTACTCAAAAAATCAAAGATGCAAATCTTGGTTCCAGAATTATTATGTTCACTTCAAGAGATAGTGAGCAGGACGTGTTTGCAGCATTAGGTGCAGGAGCAGACGCTTACATAATGAAAGGTGCTTCACCTGAACAGTTAATCTCTGCTATAAGAGCTGTTAATGAAGGTACAGCATGGCTTGATCCTGCCATTGCAAAAATAGTTTTGAGAAATGTCACACAAAACAAGCTTTCTCAACAGGATAATTCACAAAATATTAACAAAAAATCTACTAAGACGGGATTTTCTGCAAATTTAACTGAAAGAGAACTGGAAGTCTTAGGACTAATCGTAGAAGGATTAACCAATCCTCAAATAGCTGAAAGATTATTCATTACCAGGGCTACAGCAAAAGCACATGTACACAGTATTTTACAAAAAATGTGCGTGGATGACAGGACTCAGGCAGCTGTTACTGCTATGAGAGAAGGTTTGGTTTAAGTAAATAGCCTGAAAAGAGAATTAAATAATGAAAAATTCTCTAAAATACTTGTTTATGTTCTTTTTACTATCAATTTTAATAATTGATAGTAATATAGCCTTTGCACAAAAAGCACCTAATAAAGGCCAAATTACCCAGCCCAGCCTTAAATTTGAATATTATAATATATTTCCAGGAGGTCAGGAGCTTAATCTTTTTGGGATAGAAAAGAAAAGAGAAACCATTGGCCCGGGAATTATATCTCCTGATATGGAAAAAGTTGCTTATTCAGAGGTTTATTTTTTTCCTCAAAACAAGCAAATAAGTAGTAAAGTTTTCTATATTAATGCCGGCCCATTAGAGAAGCTTGATGATTTGTCAACAACTCTTTCTCCATCTGAACTGGCAAATATTTTTGCAATTAAAAAAGTTGATAATCCCGGCAACCAAATTCTTCAGTCAGGAAATGACACCTTTGATTCACAAATATTTAGAACTTTAACAATAATAGACTGGTCTAATGATAGTCAAAAGCTGCTAATAAAAGAAACTGTTGGTGAACACCTTAGAGGGATCTGGGCTACTAATTTATGGATATACGATTTTGATGTCAAAAAGGCCAGAAAGCTCGATGATATCAGAAAAGCAATAACTTATTATTGGAAAAACAAATATCATCTTTATTTAAATGATTATAGATGGGATATTATACCTCTCGGATGGGACACCACTAATCCTGATATGATAGTTATAAATGCTTATGGATATAACAATAATAATAAAGAATTCCTCGGATGTTGGGGGATAGATTTTAGAGGAAAAAGGTCTCAATTATTATCTTTAGATAATGAAAATTGGCCTGTTGAGAAAAATGGATTTGTAATAGCTGATAAATAAACTTTTTGATATTTTAAAACTAACTATATAAAATAAAATTAATAAGAGACGAGGGAAGAGTTGAATGAGAAAGCCATTTTTTTATATATCATTATTTATTATGAGTTGGATTTATACAACTCAATTTAAAAGTGTGGATTGGGATCTATGGGCAAGATTAGCGGTAGGAAAAATATTTTTTCAAACAGGGCATATATTAAAAAATGATATATTTTCATATACGACAACTAAACCCATTTGGATAGATCATGAATGGGGATCAGGAGTAATATTTTACTTTTTAGCAGATCATTTTGGAGATGTGGGACTCTTATTGCTAAAAATAGTCGGAACTTTTCTGATTATCTTTCTGATAAGCAAGATTGTTGAGCTTCAAAATATTCAGCCTAATAAACATTTAAATCTAGTTTTCTTTATCCTGGCTTTAATGGGACTATTTTATGGTGTAGCATCAACCGTAAGGTGCCAGCTATTCACATTTATATTCTTTACTCTCTGGATATATGTACTGGAAAGAGTGAGAAGAGGTGAAAACAGGTTATTATGGATATTTCCTGCTACATGTTTAATATGGGCCAATCTTCATGGAGGCTTTGTATCAGGATTAGGCCTTATTGGAATATATGGAATTGGAGAATTTTTAAATAAAAAACCGTTTAAAAAATACTTTTTAATCCTGATTCCTGCTGTTTTAATAACCCTTATCAATCCCTATGGAGTTAAATATTGGAGTTTTATAGCTCATGCAGCTACAATGTCAAGATTTACTATATCTGAATGGCTACCAACAGGAATCTTTCCTCTGGATAAATGGAAAGGATTTAAGATATTTACAGTTATTGCCTTATTAAGTTTCTTATTCAGCATTATAAGAAATTTACCCAAGCCTCAAAACCTGGCTAAAAAGTATTATGAACTTGATAAAGTCAAATATTTACTATTAATTATTACTTTTTATCTAGCCATGAGGTATAATAAGCATCAAAATTTATTTGTCATAAGTGCTGCAAGCTTTCTTTATTATGATTTTTATGGAATATTCGATACCTTTAGAGATTATATAATCTCACTTTTCAATAAGGTAAAGAAAACAGAAAATACAACCTGGGGCGAAATAGCAGCTAAAGTGCTAGAGAAAGGAGCCTTAGCAAAAGATATTTTAGTATATTCTATAATAATCGGAATTGGAGGGGCTTTAATATGCACAACTCCTCTCAAATTTGGAATTGATCCTTCAAAATTTCCTGTTGAAGCTGTTGAATTTATTAAGAAAAATAATTTATCAGGAAATGTCCTAACTCTTTTTCACTGGGGCAGTTATGTTGCCTGGAAACTTTATCCGAATAGCTTTATAGCTGAAGATGGAAGATATGAGGAAGTTTATCCTGAAGAAGTACATTTGAAAGTTTATAATTTTAATTACAAAGTCAACAATTTATGGCTCAATATTCTAAGAGAATATCACACTGATATCATACTTATGGAAAAGGCAAATTCACGATCTTACCTCTCTATGCTTGAAAATAAACAATGGAAACAAGTATACGATGATTCGATAAGTGCAGTGTTTATACCTTCAAGGGAATCTAAAAAGTCTTATGTAATGCCAAGGATTAATGAAAAACTCATTTTTGAGAATAAATTTGATACAGCAATTAATTTTAGATAAAGGATTAAAAAGTAAAATTGGAAAAGATGAAAATAAGGAAAATTCTTTTCTATACAGTTATATTTATTTTGATATGGGTATACTTGGCTACATTTAATGAATTTGATTTTGATCTATGGGCAAGATTAGCAGTAGGAAAGATATTTCTTGAAACAGGGCAGGTATTAAAGAATGATATATTTTCATATACGACAACTAAACCCATTTGGATAGATCATGAATGGGGATCAGGAGTCATATTTTACTTTTTAGCAGATCATTTTGGAGATGTGGGACTCTTATTGCTAAAGATAATCGGAACTTTCCTGGTTCTTTTTCTGATAAGCAAGATTATTCAACTTCAAAATATTAAACCTAATAAGCATTTAAACCTTTTATGGTATTTTCTGGTTTTTCTGGCAATCTTTAATGGTGTAGCATCAACCGTAAGGTGCCAGTTATTCACATTTATATTCTTTACTCTCTGGATATATGTACTGGAAAGAGTGAGAAGGGGAGAAAACAGGTTATTATGGATACTTCCTTCTACATGTTTAATATGGGCCAATCTTCACGGAGGCTTTGTATCAGGATTAGGCCTTATCGGGATATATGGAATTGGAGAATTTTTAAATAAAAAACCGTTTAAAAAATACTTCTTAATCCTCATTCCTTCTGTTTTAATAACTCTTATCAATCCTTATGGAGTTAAATACTGGCAATACATTATTAACGCCCTTTATATGCAGAGAACAACTATAGCTGAATGGATGCCAACTTCATTATTTGGCCCATTTGAAGAATGGCAGTGGTTTAAGATTATATTAATCTTGTCTATAATAAGTATAATTTTCTCTTTTGTGAAACAAAGACTTAAATTTAAAGATTTAGACAAGGTTAAATATCTTTTAATACTAGTTTCCTTATATATGGCAATGAGACATATTAAACATCAGCCATTTTTTGCTATTGCAGCAGGAAGTTTCTTATATTATGACTTTTATAGAATATTTAGCTCTGTTAGGGATTTTATAGTTTTAAAAGTGGGAGAAATTGCTGATAAGATACTGAAAAAAGCAGCTCTTATTAAAGATATTACAGTTTATACGTTTATAATTATTGTCGGCAGTCTGATAATATTAGGAACGCCTATGCAGATTAGTGTGCCTGACTACAAATACCCGGTTCAAGCAGTAGAATTTGTCAAGCAGAATAATTTATCAGGCAATCTATTGGCTCCTTTTCATTGGGGAAGTTATATGGCCTGGAATCTGCATCCACAATGTCTAATAGCAATTGATGGAAGGTATGAAGAAGTTTATCCTGAAGAAATTGATAAGTTAACAGCAAACTTCGATTATGTTCTTGATAAAAATTGGTATGACTTTCTCAAGAAATACCATACTGACATCTTGATCCTGGATAAAAGGCTTGATTCTTATCAGGCAATTTTAAATATAAAGTTTTGGAAAAAAATTTATGATGATAAAATAAGTGCAGTATTCGTTCCAATTCATACGGTAAAGAATTCATACACAATTCCCAAAATGGAAGAACATCAAGTTGAAAAATACAGTACAGCAATTAATTTTCTGGATTGAGGAATAAAGAAGAGGATATAATGAACGACTTGCATTATAAAACATCTGTAGAACTTAGACAGGCCTTATTAAATAAAGAAATCTCAGCTAAAGAACTGGTTGATAATGCTTATACAAGAATTAACCAGGTTGAAGATAAAATTCAGGCATTTACCTCTTTAACTAAAGAATTAGCTTATGAAGTAGCTGAAGAAGTTGATAAAAAAATCGCAAATAATGAAGAATTACCTCCTCTTGCAGGGATTCCTATGGGGGTTAAAGATAATATTTGCATAAAAGGACATATAACTACTGCCAGCAGCAAGATGCTGGAAAATTTTGTTGCTCCATATAGTGCTACAGTTGCACATAAATTAAGAGAAAATTTAATTCCGGTTATTGGAAAAACCAATCTTGATGAATTTGCAATGGGCAGTTCTACTGAAAACAGCGCTCTAAAAATAACCAGAAACCCATGGAATCTTGATATGGTACCAGGAGGCAGCTCTGGCGGCTCCAGTGCCTGCGTATCTGCGGGAGAAACAGTTATATCTTTAGGTTCAGATACAGGAGGAAGCATAAGACTTCCGGCTAGTTTCTGTGGAATTGTTGGAATGAAGCCTACTTATGGTATGGTTTCAAGATTTGGTTTAATTGCTTTTGCCAGTAGCCTTGATCAAATAGGCCCTTTAGGAAGAAGTGTTGAAGATGTAGCAACAACTCTTCAGGTTATCAGTGGGCATGATTGCTATGATTCCACTTCAATTGATATACCTGTCCCCAATTATCTTGCTAATCTAAAAAAAGATATTTCCGGTTTAAGAATAGGCGTTGTATCTGAATTATCAGGTGAAGGCCTACAACCTGAAGTTAAAGAGGCACTGTCAAATTCAATAAAAGTACTTGAAAATCTTGGAGCTAAGATTGAAGAAGTATCTCTTCCTCATAATAAATATGCTATTGGAACTTATTATATCATCGCAACAGCAGAAGCTAGTGCTAATCTGGCAAGATATGACGGCGTTAAATATGGATATAGAACTCCTAATGCTGAAAATCTAATGGAAATGTATACTAAAACCAGAGCTGAAGGTTTTGGCGATGAAGTGAAAAGAAGAATTATGCTTGGAACTTATGCTTTAAGTTCAGGCTATTACGATGCTTACTACAAAAAAGCCCAGCAGATTAGAAGTTTGATTAAAAAAGATTTTGATAAAGCCTGGGAAAAAGTGGACCTTCTTATTTGTCCAACCTGTCCAAGCACTGCTTTTGAGATTGGATCCAAAGTTTCTGACCCATTAAGCATGTACTTAATGGATATAGCAACAATTACTGCAAATTTAGCTGGAATTCCAGGCATAAGCCTTCCATCTGGACTTGATAATAAGGGGTTACCCATAGGACTCCAGATTTTAGGCCCTGTATTATCTGAAGAAACTATGTTAAGAGTTGCTTATTCATTTGAGCAGGCTATAAATTTTAATAAAAAACCTAATATTTAGTAAAATTAATTATTTGGGTTATTGAGTAAGATGTGTTTAAAGCATATTAATAGACTATTTCATAAATTTGGGAGGGCAAATTCTCTCCGTCACTGGTTCTCGGATGCTACCGCATCCTGCGGAGGTTCCTCCGAGAACATACCTTCCCAATCATTATATTTTTTGGGACATAGTATTAGTTGGATTATTATCGTATTTATATTTTTCTCTATGGCTAGTGGAGATAGAGCTTTTGCCGTTCAAAAAGCAAAAATTATTAAAAATGAAGTAAAAAGTGCAATATCTAATCCGGAAACTCGATTATACAAGCAGGCTGAAGAAGATTTAGACAGCCGTTTTTATCAGGCTTACAGAATAGTAGAAAGACTTGCAAGAGCTAATAAACTTGACAATTACCCATGGAGAGTTATAATTCCAAAAAATAAAGACTATGAAATGAATGCTCATGCTGATTGTAGTAATGCAGTTATTATTGAACGAGGTTTTATAGATAGTTTTTCAGGAGAAATATCTGTTCTTGCTTATGTAATAGCGCATGAAATGGCTCATTTGATAAACAAAGATGCTGCAAGAAGTGGTCGAGACAATCAGGAATATCGCAGAAAATTGGAGGAATTAGGAGTTACCGTTGCAGAATCCAAAGGTAAATCTGCTCAAAAAGGATTTATAGAACAAATATTGTTGGAATACTATTATAAAAAAGCAAATGAGGAAACAGAAGAAATCAAGAGAAAAGTGAAAGAACTGGAATATGATTTATTAGCCAAAAATAGAAATAGAGAATATGCTGCTGATAAAGACGCCCTAATTTATATGACAAAAGCAGGTTTTTACCCTAAAGATTCAACAAGATTTTTAGAATTAATAAAGAGGCAGGATGATACTGTAGATCAGGAAATATCAACTCATCCAAAACCTGATAATAGAATATGGCAGATGGAAAATTTGTTAAAAACAATTGATGTTCAAAAGCTTAAAGCAGAAGGAAATAAAAATGTTGCAAGTTCTAAGCCTCTAACTTATCAGAAATTTTACGATGTTGAAACTCGCAGCAAGTATAAAATTATATCGGCTATCGTAGTTAATTCAAAGTATGGATCTGTTGATAACGTGAATAAGCCTTTTGAAGAATTATTTGGCAAATAAATTAAGAAACAGACAAAAATTTTGACTTAAAAATTTTATAATCAGTAAAAACGTTATCCCGAACCATGTGCTAAACTTGCTTCAGTATTGTTTCGGGATCTATCCGGTTGGTAACACTATATCAGTCATAAAAAGTAAACAGTAATAT
>MFRQ01000027.1:18210-18352 GCA_001784615.1 Candidatus Melainabacteria bacterium RIFOXYA2_FULL_32_9 | reverse complement strand
TTAAAAAAAGAGCCGGAAGATACCGTAGATGAAACTAAGAAAACTGTAGAGGAGGCTAAAAAATGGCTACACAATCTGAGATAAGAAGAGATATAACCAATACCCGCTCTCATATATCATATATTGTTGATGAAATCACAGA
>MFRQ01000027.1:17628-18140 GCA_001784615.1 Candidatus Melainabacteria bacterium RIFOXYA2_FULL_32_9 | reverse complement strand
TTAGCAGCAGGATTTCTCGTTGCATCTTTATCATCTTCAGTAAGCAGATCATTACTAAAATTTGGCATGAGAACAGCGTTTGCAGCTGCAAGTGCTTATGCATCAAAACGAGCTATGTCATATATTATGGGTAAAAGAACATATTAATATTTTTAAATTTATAAAATACTTAAAAGGGGGATAATTAATAAAATCTCCCTTTTTGATGCTTAATAAATTTAATCTACTGATTTAAAAGAGAGATATATATTACAAGGAAATTATAATTTTTTAAAACTTAAAGCAACTTTTTATATTTAGTGTTTTTAATTAAATAGCTAAAAAGTTAATTAAGGAGATTATGAATGCAAGTTAATAAACCATGTCTATCTTTCGGAACTAAATTTTCGATTAGAAATGATGATACTATTAAAAAGGGTCTACAAGTATTAAATTTAGAGGAATTAAGAGAAATTGAAGTTGGTATGAATGAAGCTAATAGTATACTGGAGAAAAACGGAAAAAACGATGAA
>MFRQ01000027.1:14191-17617 GCA_001784615.1 Candidatus Melainabacteria bacterium RIFOXYA2_FULL_32_9 | reverse complement strand
ACACTTAAAAATGATATAGGTGAAGATTGTTGTCCAGCAGATTGTATATCAGCTAAAACCTTTAAGGAAAAAATTTTAAAAGGCTATAAAAAACTAGATGAAGTATTAATTGAAAGACAAAAAATGGCAGAAGAGAGTAGAATTATGCGTGAAAAAGAAGAAGCTAGACGTAACGAAAAAAGCAATATATTTAAAAGTATTATAGAAAAGTTTTCAAATAATAATAACTAAAAATATTAGAGTTAATTAAAAAAATATAATTTTTAGACGTTTATTGTAAGTTAATATCAAAATAACAAAGCCGATTTTTTATTTTTAATCGGCTTTCTTTAATTGAATATAGTTTACAAAATTAAATTAGTACATATTATAAAAGAATGAGGCAGACCTATAGAATTTATTGGGTTTTGAGAAAGGAAAAATTAATGAATAATAAAACTGTTTTACTAACCATATTAGACGGATGGGGTTGTGGCTCAAAATGCCCTACAAATGCTATAGAAGCAGCAAATATCCCGACATATCACTCACTAGTAAAAGAGTATCCTGATACTTGTATATATGCAGATGGTGAACATGTTGGGTTGCCTGAAGGCCAAATGGGAAATTCTGAAGTAGGACATCTTAACCTGGGAGCAGGTAGAGTTGTTTATCAAGAACTAACAAGAATTAACAAAGCTATTAGAGAAAAAACTTTCTTTGAAAACACAGAATTCTTAAATGCTGTTGAACACGCAAAAAAACATAACTCATCTATACATTTTATGGGTTTAGTGAGTGAAGGTGGTGTTCATAGTGCAATGGGCCACATTTATGCACTTATTGACCTTGCTCATCAGCACGGATTAAAAAACGTATATGTCCATGCATTTCTTGATGGACGTGATACTCCGCCACAAAGCGCTATCGAGTATATAACACCTGTTGAAGAAAAATTAGATAAACTAGGTTTACCGGCTGTAGCCACAGTTATAGGCAGATACTATGCAATGGATAGAGATAATAGATGGGATAGAACAGAAAAAGCTTATAATTGCCTACTATATGGTGAAGGTAATTGTACAAAAACCACAATAGAAGGAATACAGAATTCATACAATGAAGATGTAACAGATGAATTTGTATTACCCTTAGTTGCAGGAGATGAAAATTCCAGATTAAAAGATAATGATTCAATAATTTTCTTTAATTTCAGACCTGATAGAGCAAGACAATTAACAAGAGCAATTAATGATCCTAACTTTGACGGCTTTACCAGAAAGTCAGTACTTAATAACACATATTATGTTTGTATAACTCAATACGATGAAACATTTAATCTCCCAATCGCATTTCCTCCACAAGAATTAAAGGGGATTTTGGGAGAGGTTCTTGATAAACATGGAGTACAGCAATTCAGAACAGCAGAAACAGAAAAATATGCACACGTTACTTTCTTCTTTAATGGTGGCGTAGAAAGAGCGTTCCCAACTGAAACAAGAGTACTTGTTCCATCACCAAAAGTTGCTACATATGACTTAAAACCAGAAATGAGCGCCCCTGAAGTAGCAGAAAAAGTTGTTAAAGCTTTAAAGTCAAAAGAATATCAATTTATACTTGTAAATTTTGCTAATCCAGATATGGTAGGCCACACAGGAAAACTTGACGCAGCTGTAAAAGCAGTTGAAACTATTGATGATTGCCTTAGAAAAATTATCGATGCAGTAAAAAGCGTTGATGCAATTATGCTGCTAACTTCAGATCATGGAAATGCTGAATGTATGGAAGATCCTGAAACACACAAACCATTTACAGCACATACAACAAATATGGTTCCTTTTCTCTTAATAAATTATGATAAAGAGGCATCACTTCAAGAAGGAGGCTGTTTAGCAGATATTGCACCAACTGTACTGGATATACTTGATATAGAAAAACCGGAAGAAATGACAGGAAATTCATTAATAGTCAAAAAACCCGCATTAAATAAAGCATAGAAAGAGAAAAGGCTTAAAGCCTTCTCTCTTTCTACAAACTATTAGCCGATTAAGTTTAAACTTTCACGCAATGTCTGAACACTCTCTGAATAACCAATTTTACTACCATTAGTGAATTCAATAATGGACCTATCTAAAGTAGTAGCAGGACTGTTACCGAACTCAGGATTGCGATAAATCCTACAAACGTTTGCAGGATTTATTACCTCTTTGCTAGCATAAATGAAGTTAGCTTTATTTGGATCTATTGAACTTAGCATATAAAATCTCCTATAAATTTAAACAAGTAAATTAAAAAATGCTTTTATATATCGTTATCGTCTTCATACCTCATATCAAATATTTTTGGCGGAAGATCTTTTACTTGGTTATCTGACTTTTTTTTAGGCCAGATTACTTCTGGTACTTTAACTGTCATTAACGAAAAGATCCGCTACATCCTTAGCATTACCTGAAACTCTTATCTCATCATTAGTAAGTTTAATAGTCATAGGATCATCCTTTTTAGCCTGGTAAATATACTGAAGGTGCAGGATTGACATATAATAAACTATTAAGTCCTGGTCGAATAGTGGTCATATTAAAACATCCCTCAATTTTTATTATTGATATTCACTCTATAAATAAATACTTATCATAATAAAAATTGCTTATTTCTCTCTCAAAAATTACAATTTCTTAATATTGGCCAATAAGTAAAGAGTGATGATTACTGGCCATCACTCTTTACTTAATAAAATAAACTATTTAGACTTTGTCTACTCTTGAATAGTCATCTTCAATTCTTATAATATCATCCTCACCAAGATAATCACCATTTTGAATCTCTATAATGATTACCTGAGAATCAGTTTTATTCTCAATACGATGTAATTCGACTTTTTTAATTACAATACATTCACCAATATTATATTCTTTTGAGATATCACCACATCTAAGTAACGGTGTGCCTTCTGCAACTACCCAATGTTCATCTCTGTGCTGATGCATTTGTAAACTTAACCTTTGATGAGGATTTATTACAAGCTTTTTAACCTTGTACTTATCCCCTTCTTCTAAAACAGTAAAACTCCCCCAAGGACGGTTTTCCATAATTAAACCTTTTTCACACTTATCTTGATTAATCATAATAAATTTTTTCTAACTCTCGCAGCTTAAGCACTTTTTAAGTTTGACTACTACTATCACAATTACATTGTAACCTGATTATACTACGAAATCTAATTTAAACAAGTAAGTATAATAAGTTTTTACACCTAAATAATATTATTTTTTGAAAATATTTTTTTAATTATATAAATAGTACTGATTAAAACAATAACAAATGAGACAAATAGAGAATGACATTCAACTGGGTTAGTAATTTATATTGTATAAAGAAACTTATCTTAATTACACAATATTTTATGCTGTAAATAAACCTAAAAATGAATGTAAAAGATAACGCTGG
>MFRQ01000027.1:9280-14158 GCA_001784615.1 Candidatus Melainabacteria bacterium RIFOXYA2_FULL_32_9 | reverse complement strand
TAAACCTAAAAATGAATGTAAAAGATAACGCTGGTGAAATTAATATAAAAATCAAAAAGCAGTTTAACGTAACAATAGTAAGGGGGAATTTTCATGAATAAAGATGATTTTATCAAAAAAGTGATGCAACAACTTAACATACAAGATAAAAATGTAGCTGAAAGAGGCGTACAAATAGTTTTAAGTATTCTCAGCCACAGATTAACAGTTGAAGAAGCTTCAGATGTTGCAGATCAATTACCACATGATTTAAAGAGAATTTGGAACAACCAGATATGGATAACTAACTATTTCTTTTTATCAGGTAAAAGACTCAAATACCGCCATAAAGTTGAATTAATGAGCCTCGTAGAAAATGAAATTCTAAGAGAAGGCCTACCTTTGCACGCAGAATCATTAACTAAAGCAGTATTACATACATTAAAAGACCAAATCACACCTGGTGAAGCAGAAGATATTTCAGCTCAATTACCTGAGGAATTGAGAGATTTCTTCAAAGCTGCGTAAAATTTAGTTATATAAACAATTCACTAAATGGGATAAAATTTTATCCCATTTTTTTATTGAAAGTCATATAAAATCCTAAAACCGAGTGCTATTAGAAACTTTAAACATAAAATTCGTCATTATAAATAGGTAACTCTAAACAAGTAAACAAAAAATTAAATCTGTATTAATTTTTTTTGATATAACCAATGTTTAAAGTAAAATAAATGCAGAATCGTTATTTAAATCTTAGTTTAAAGGAACAAACCAATGTGGGAATATACAGAAAAAGTAAGAGATTACTATAGAAATCCTAAAAATGTCGGAGAAATAGAAAACGCAGATGCTATAGGAGAAGTAGGGAGCATAAGCTGCGGTGATGCGCTCAAACTTTTTCTTAAAATAGATAAATCATCTGGGATCATAATTGATGCAAAATTCCAGACATTTGGCTGCGGATCTGCTGTTGCAAGTGCAGGCGCATTAACTGAAATGATAATCGGAAAATCGGTGGAAGAAGCTTCAAAAATCAACAATCAAGATATTGCTGACTTTTTAGGCGGTTTACCGGAACAAAAAATGCACTGCAGCGTTATGGGCAAAGAAGCACTAGAAGCAGCTATTGAAAATTATCAAGGTAGACCTGCCGAAAAAATTGAAGTTGGAAGCAAAATAGTTTGCAAATGCTTTGGTACTACTGAAGAAAAAATAAGACAAATCATCAAAGAAAATGATATCGTAAGCATTGCAGGTGTGACAAATTATTGTAAAGCAGGCGGTGGTTGCGGTAAATGCCATGATGATATTCAAGAAATTATCAACGATGAAATCCAAATGCGTGAAACAAAACCTGAAATAAAACCTCTTTCAAAAACTCAAATGATTATTAAAGTTAATAATATACTTGAAAATTATATTGCTGCTGAACTTAGAAAAGACGGTGGTGATATTGAATTAGTAGATGTTGATGGAAATAAAGTTTTTGTTAAATTACAGGGATCCTGCAAAAACTGTCCGAGTAATAGCTTAACTCTAAAAAACTTTGTTGAAGGAGTTTTAAAAGAGCAAATCGATAGAAATATTCAAGTATTTGAAGCATAAATAAGGTAAATATAATGGAAAACGTAAAAAAATCAAAAAATATACTTTATTTCGATAATAATGCAACCACAAAAGTTGCTGATGAAGTGGTATCAACAATGCTTCCTTTTTACTCTGAAAATTACGGCAATCCGTCAAGCATGCATGCTTTTGGCGGAGAAGTTGGCAAATATATTAAAAAGGCAAGAACACAAGTTGCAGAACTAGTTGGTGCTACTGATTCTCAGGAAATAATTTTTACCAGCTGCGGAACCGAGAGTGCTAATATGGCAATAAGAGGCTCCTTAGAGGTTCATCCTCATAAAAAGCATATTATCACTACAAAAGTTGAACACCCCTGCGTACTAAATACATTTAAATGGCTGGAGAAAAAAGGCTATAAAGCAACGTATTTATCAGTAAATTCTGAAGGTGAACTTGATCTTGAAGAATTCAAAAATAGTATAACCCCAGATACAGCGCTAGTTGCGTGTATGTGGGCAAACAATGAAACTGGTGTTATATTTCCAGTCGAAAAAATGGCGAAAATAATCAAAGAGAAAAATTCTGAAACAATTTTCTTTGTTGATGCAGTTCAAGCTGCCGGCAAAATACCTATTAGCGTTAAGGACACAAAAATAGACATACTTGCCATTTCAGGCCATAAAATTCACGCTCCAAAAGGAATTGGTGCACTTTATATTAAAAAAGGTACACTTGTAAACCCTCTTATAATTGGTGGACATCAGGAAAGAGGAAAAAGAGCAGGCACTGAAAATGTAGCAGGCATTATAGGTTTAGGAATTGCAGCAGAACTTGCACTAAAATATCTTGACGATGAAAATACCAGAATAAAATATTTAAGAGACAAGCTCGAAAGAGGCTTACTCGAAAGAATTTTTAATGCGAGAGTCAATGGATCAAGAATTAACAGAGTTCCTAATACCACTAATATAAGCTTTGAGTATATAGAAGGTGAATTAATTCTTTTACACCTTAGCGACTTGAATATATGCGCCAGCTCAGGCAGTGCATGTACAAGTGGCAGCTTAGAACCAAGTCATGTGTTAAGAGCAATGGGAATACCGTTTACTGCTATCCATGGCAGCATCAGATTCAGCCTTAGCAGGTATAATACTGAAGAAGAAATAGATTATTTGTTGGACGCAGTTCCTCAAGTAATTCAAAAATTAAACAGTATTTCCCCTTTCCAAAAGCAACTTAAAGAACTTGAAGAAATTAAGTTATCAAGAAAATAAACCCAAAACAGTATAAAGTAAAAAGACCAGTTATTCTGGTCTTTTTACTTTTATTATATTTAAGGATAGGAGGTTTATGCAATTCCATAAGTATTTGGAGTAAGTGGGAATTTTTGTGCTACTTTAGCAGCAAGATAAGGCATTTCCTTACCAAATTCATCTACAATAGCTTTTTCTATCATTTTTTGCCTAATTGCTTTTTTTAGATCATAAAAATCTTTTTCTAATTTATTTTCTACTTCGAGATTGGAAAAATTTTCACCAAAGGAAAGTTCTCCATCAAAATCAAGTATAGACTTACTTTTTACTTTACTTTTGAACACATTTAATGGATTTATACGATTATACAAAGTTATCATTTAATTCTCCTCATTAATCAAGCTCAACTAATGCTAAGTTTATTAGCAAAACTGGCTATAATTAATTTAATAAAGCTATATTTTAATCACAGATGATATTAAGTAAGAAAAATAAAAAAGTTGCTAGTGTACAAATTACAATTTAATATTTTGTTACAAATAATCAAGTTAAGGTAATATATGCACTCCTGCCCCCATTCCGTTATGTAATAGCTGACGTGTAATAATATGAGTTTGTGGATATGCCCCAAAATTGTTATATCCATAGTTATTTCCCCAATAGCCTGACGGCACTCCATAATGATTATTAGTGGGATACGCATAAGGATAATTTGCATTATAGGGATATCCATTATTTTGATACTGATAATAATTAGGGTCAACCGTATTTGAGTTATTTCTATTTAAATATCCAGCAATAAAAGGTACTGCTAGCATTTGCAGGAGATTTAATAATCCCCCTGAACTGGAAAGCGTGGATTGATTTTGTGGTTGGTCACAAAAAAAGTCCTCTTCCCACTCCCCCATACCATTTGAAAAAAAGCTATTATCTTGCATGCCATTATTACCTAAATAATTCTGATTAGGCTGACCAGGCAGATTTCCTGACTGCCCAGAAGTATTTTCAACAGCATTATTTAAGCGACTTATTCGAGTATCAAACATTCCTGACTGAATTGCTCCAAAGATCTTTTTCTCAAGTCTCTCAAGGCGCAGACTTACGAGTTCATTATCAAATGATTGCCCAAATACTTTTTGTTCAAGCACAGATACATTTGTATATATAGTTGAACCATTATGAGTTGAATAAATTGTACTGGTCTTTTCATCATATGCTAAATCATCAGCATTAGGGTCAATAGCCGATTTTAATCTATCTAACCTGTCAGCCAGGCTTTGGCTTGAAAATGTTGTACCAAAAACCTTGCTTTCAAGTCTGTTCAGCCTTGAATAAATATTTTCTCTAACAAATGCCTCATGAAAAACCTTTATTTCAAGCTGGGTAACAGCAGGATAATCCGTAGCTGAGTTATCAGCTGAAATAAGCTCATCTGAATCAAGTACATTACCAATATTTTGGTTTCTCGAATATTTATTGACTATTTGAGAAACTCTAAAAACTCTCCGGGCTATATCATCATTATAAGTTTTTCCAAATGCAGATTGTTCAATTCTGTCTAAACGTGCACTTATTGGCTCATTAATAAAACTTTGATTAAACAATTGCAATTCAATAGAATTAATTGCATTAAAATCTATTTGTGAGGAAAAAGCCTGATTATGCAATAAAAGTAGTATAATTAATGCATATTTAAGCCTGTTTGAAAGTTTAAAAATCATAAGAAATTATTCTTCTCTTTATCCTAGTTAGTTTATAACTATAAAATCAGAATAAAGATGAATAAATTCCTCAACAGATGATTTTTATTTTTTATTTTACTGAATAAAAGTATATGTTTTTAGTAAAGGCTATATACACTCAGGTTAAATTATCTTGCTATAAACCACAAATGTTTGATAAACTAAAAATCACGAATATAGCTAAAATACTTATCTTTGATGTAATTTTTACAGTTTAGGATTTCCAAATATGTACGAAATCTTTTTGACCAATACGGCTAACAAATCACAAAAAAAATTAGACAAACCGCTAAGATTAAAAATAAAAGATTCATTAACTCAAATAGCTAATG
>MFRQ01000027.1:0-9258 GCA_001784615.1 Candidatus Melainabacteria bacterium RIFOXYA2_FULL_32_9 | reverse complement strand
ACTCACATCTCCATTAACAAACATATATTCACACCATATTAAATATACAGGAAAAGAATTCAGGATAGCATATTCAATAGATACAGATAATCTTATAGTAATTGTGCACCTTATAGCAGCACATGAAAACTTTTACAAAAAATTAAAATTACTAATAGACCGCTAATTAATCAGTAGAATTTTCTTTTAAAATTTCTAAAGTCGTATTTATTGCCTTTAAAGCAGTATTTAATTTTTGGTTCATTATTTCCTGATCTTTTTCTCGATCTTCCAGTGATCCTCGAATAAGCTTGTTATATTTGCTGGTATAACGCCAATATTCTGTTGTTTCACTAAGCTTTTTATTTAGAATAATTAATTGTTTAAAAGATTCATAATTTCTTTCAGTTTTATTATCATATTTGACTTTTAAATTGTTAACATACAAATTTATCATGCTTGCCTTGGCACAAAACATTTGAATATTAGTATTTTTATCCTCAATATACTGCTTCATATTCTCAAGTATAGGAATAAGCTCATCCAAGTCCTTTAAATATTGACTATACCTACCTTGATTGATAATTGCACCTGTATAAACAGCTGGAAATTTTCTCGGAGCAAGAGGTAAAACCGGTTCACTTTTCTGAATATCAACCTGTGATGCACCCGAATAATTATCCAGTTTAGGCAACTCACCAACATATCCTGCGCCACTTGTAAACAGTACAATTATACAAATAGCACTAACCTGCAATAATGATAATTTAAAAAGATTTTGTTTTTGAAACATATTTTACTCTAATGCAGCTATCTTATCTTTATTAATTCTAATAATAAGGATACTGCATTTCAAAAATAACCTGATTCCTCTTATTATATGATTTATCAGTAAGACAAAAAATTAGCCCCTAATAAAGGAGCTAATTTTTCTAATATTCTATATTCTCTTTAATTCTTCCAAAATACCAATCATAGGATCATTCTCAGGAAGTTCTGCATTAGAACTTAGTAATCTCGCATACAGCGCATAGTATTCAGCAAAATATTCCTGAACATTCTCACTTGAATAATTTGATATAAATGACTGACTCATTTTAGCCTGCTTATAAAGCTTTTCAACCCTTTTTACTACATTTTTATCTAACGAACACCAGACTAAATGCGCAAATTCATGAGCAACACATGCCGGTATAAACTTCAATGTTTGAGGAACTTCCCATAAAAAATCCCTTAATCTTTCAATTCCAACATATGCATTATCCCCACCAATTCCCCTTAATGAACAGTACGAAATATTTTCAAGATAATTCCTATTCTTCAGGTATTGATTTGCAGGATAGTCTGTTAACTTAGTATCAATCGGCGCAATTACAAAATGAGAATCACGACTATTTATTATTGGAATAAAATTTTCAAAAGGTAAGACCGAAGCAATTATGATATTTTTCTCTGTTTTATTTAATTGTTCGTAATTTTTAAATAACTTAGAAATACCTGCTGGATCATTATAATCACCAATATCTCGAGTACTAAACCTTTTCTCGTACAAAGCCTGAGCTAATCCCAGATATGCAGGATAGCAAAATTTATGCTCTTTAATTACTTTTTTATACAAATTAATAGCATTATCCAGATCACCTGATCTAAACAACTGAGTAGCTTCATTATATTCAGGAAATGCTGTGTTTAGTTCAGTAAGATTGCTTGAAAATTCAAACCTGTCGATAATCAAGCTGGAAAACTTATCATAAGAACAAGCATCATCTTCCAGGGTTTTAAATATAGTAAAATAAACTTCTATTGCCTTATTATGATCAGTATTTTCATATATCATAGCCTTCATGCCAAGTAAATCATTAATATAAATATGATTTCCTGAAGCATTAGAAAGCTCTATGGCCTTATCAACATATTTCAAAGAATTACTAAAATCCTTAGTCCTGAAATAGAGAAAGGCTAATTGATAATTAATCATAATATCATACGGTTTCGACTTAACAGCTTTTCTAAGCGCGCTAATTGCACCAGAAACTTTACCAAGCTGAAATAGAACATAACTATACTGCTGCCATATCCAAGGATCTTCTGGATTAAACTGGGAAGCCAAATCAAACTTATCTTGAGCTTTTATTAACTCTCCTACTTGAATATGACAAAAACCTGCCTCGCTTAATGCTTGCCAGTTAGATGGTTCATTTTTTATTAATTTATTTAAAATGTTTAATGCTTCTATATAGTTTTGAGATTGAATTAATTCGATAGCTTGTTTCATTTTAATTCCAAAATTTAATCTTCCTGCTACAACTTATTAATAGACCAAAATTCTTGTTCTAAAAATAGTATTTCACATATAAATTCTTATTTCCACACCTTGCAATTACTGAGATTCACAGGGTTATCTAATACCAAACTTTCGTATTAATGGCATATTTATACTTTTTGGTTCAAACTTAAGGTATTATTTATTCTTAATAAGTCAGTAGTTAAAATAAATTAATATATGATTAATTAACAACTCTTTACCAGATATTTATAATTGATATCAAGGATAATAGCCAATTAGATTTAAATTAGGTAACTTGATAATCTTTACTTATTATCATGTTTTTCATATTTTTAAATAGAATATAGTTTAAAAACTATTATCTGTTAAATAATGGAGATAAAAATGGCAAAAAGATCATTTTTAGGTATAGATGTAGGTTCAGTCACAACAAAATTAGCAGTAATAGATGAAACTGGTGAATATATAGACAGTGTAATGCTCAGAACAGCAGGCAAACCTGTAGTTGCAATACAAAGCGGCATGAGTATGCTACTCCAACAAGCAAATGAAGAATATGAAATATGCGGAGTAGGTACCACAGGTAGCGGAAGACAGCTGGCAGGAGCATTAATGGGTGCTGATGTAATAAAAAATGAAATTACAGCGCACGCAGTTGCTGCAAGCATTCATGTCACAGGAGTACAAACAATTCTTGAGATTGGCGGCCAGGATAGCAAAATTATCATATTAAGAGATAGTATTGTTACTGACTTTGCTATGAACACTGTATGTGCTGCAGGAACAGGCAGCTTTCTTGACCAACAAGCAAGCAGACTTAATGTTCCTATTGAAGAATTTGGCTCAACAGCATTAAAGTCAAATTCTCCAGCTAGAATTGCCGGAAGATGCGGTGTATTTGCCGAAAGCGACTTAATACACAAACAACAACTTGGATACCCTGTACCTGATTTGCTCTATGGACTATGTCAGGCATTAGTAAGAAATTATTTAAGTAATTTAGCTTTAGGCAAAGAAATTTTAGCACCTGTCGTATTCCAAGGCGGTGTTGCTACTAATATAGGAATGGTAAAAGCATTTGAAGAAGCATTAGGATTAGAAGTAGTTGTCCCAGAAAACCATCAAACTATGGGAGCCATAGGAGCTGCACTATTAGCAATGGAAAATTATGAATATACCAGGGCTAATACAAAGTTCAAGGGATGGGAAGTAAGAGACTTTAGTTTCAATTCGTTAACTCATGAATGTAATGACTGTTCAAATAATTGTGAAGTGATTACAATAGTACAAGGCGAACTCGAAAATCAAGATGCCAAATCACCCAAAGAAGTTAAAGGCAATATAATTGCAAGATGGGGTGGAACTTGTGGTAAATGGGATCTTGCAGGATAAATTTGTTTTTTTGTTTTATTTCTCTGTTATAATTAGTACAAAAGTTGGAAAGTGATCTATGATATTCCATCCATTAAAAATAAAAGAAAATGTAATCGCAAATAAACCCATCATACAAGGTGGGATGGCAATAAGAGTCAGTAGAGCTCCACTGGCCGCAGCAGTTGCAAATTGCGGCGGAATCGGCTTAATAGCTGTTTCAGGATTGCCTGAGCCAGAGCTAAGAGACCAAATCAGATTAGCAAGAAGCTTAATCACCAATAAAGGTGGTTTACTAGGCGTAAATATTATGTTTGCTGCTTCAGAATTTAACAATCTTGTTAGAATTTCACTGGAAGAAAAAGTTGATCTTATTGTATTCGGTGCAGGATTTTCCAGAGATATTTTTTCAATAGGCAGAGAAGCAAATATTCCTGTTGTTCCAATAGTTAGCTCTGCAAAACTTGCGGTTTTATCTAAAAAACTCGGTGCAACTACAATAATTGTAGAAAGTGGAGAAGCTGGTGGTCACGTTGGAACATGTGAACCAATTAGAAGCTTAATCCCGGAAATACGTGAAGCGCTAGATTCAACTCCAAATTATAAAAACGTGGATCATGTATCGCTTGTAGCTGCAGGTGGAATTACATCAGGTGCCGATATAATGGAAGCTTTTTCACTCGGTGCTGATGGTGTTCAAATGGCAACAAGATTTGTATTAAGTAAAGAATGCGATGTGCATGATAACTTTAAAAAGCTCTTTATTAATACTGAAGAAAAAGATATTTGCATGATTAAAAGCCCAGTGGGTCTACCAGCAAGAGCGATTTTAACCCCACTTACTCAAAGGCTTTTAGATGGCACTATAGAAAAACCTAGTAGATGTGACGTCTGCCTGAAACACTGTTCACATAGTTTCTGTATCATAAAAGCTCTTGAAGCAGCCCGTACAGGTGACTTAGAAAATGGCTTATTCTTCACAGGTGCCAATCTCACAAAATATAGAGATATTATCTCAGTAAAAGAAATTTTTGAGCGACTTGAAAAAGAAGCTGAAGAATGCATTAATAAACGAGATAATAAGTTACAGGAAAGCAATTTATAAATAAGATTTAATTAAAAGTTTAATAAATAGATGAATTTTAATATTCATTTATGATAATATTTATTAGTTTGTAATTATAAGCAGTTAAAATGGTATGCGTTTAAATAAAGATCATAATCTTTCAGGAACATTAATAGTAGTTGAAGGAATTGACGGCTCTGGTAAAAGCACACAGCTGGCATTATTAAGAGATTGGCTGACATCTGTCTTAGGTGATATTATTTTTACCGAGTGGAACTCTTCAAAACTTATTTCTGAAACAATAAAAGAAGCTAAGAAGAAAAATATATTAAGTCCAAGGACCTTTAGCCTCTTACATGCCATAGATTTTGCAGACAGATTAGAGCAGATAATAGTACCACCACTAAAAGCGGGTTTCATTGTTCTTGCAGATAGGTATGTATACACTGCTTTTGCAAGAGATGTTGCAAGGGGTGTTGATCCTAACTGGGTTAGGAATATGTATGGTTTTTCTGTAAAGCCAGATTTATCTTTATATTTTAAAGTTCCAGTTAAGACCTCGCTTGATAGAATCTGCTTAAACCGTGAACCCAAGTTTTATGAAGCCGGAATGGATTTACATTTAAGTAATGATATTTATGAAAGCTATAAATTATTTCAAGGCAAGGTAATAACTGAATACGATAGAATGGTAGATGAATTTGGTCTTATTCAAATTAATGCAGGAGAAACCATTCATAACCAGCAATTATTATTTAGAGATATTGTAAGAAAAAAACTTAGTGAAAAAGGAATAAAAGTCTAAAATCATTATGAGCATACTTAACCCAAAAACAAAGCACGGTCATCCAGGGCTACTAATAGTAATAGAGGGGACTGATGGATCAGGAAGATCTTCTCAGATAAATAAACTGCGTGAATGGCTTGCAATTGAAAGCTATGGAGTAATGGTAAGTGAGTGGAAAACTTCAAGACTCATAGGTAGAGTAATTGACAAGGCTAAAGAGCAGAATTTATTAAATGCTAATACATTTAGTCTTATGTATGCAGCGGATTTTGCAGATAGGCTTGAACATAATATTATTCCTGCATTAAGAGCCGGTTTAATTGTGCTTACAGATAGGTATACATATACTGCATTTGCAAGAGACGTTGTTAGAGGAGTTAGTCCAGTATGGGTAAGAAAATTATATGATTTTGCTCCAACTCCAGACCTCGTTTTTTATCTACAAACACCGGTAGATATACTTTTAAAGCGAATAATTTCTACAAGTGGCCTTGATTATTTTGAGTCAGGACGTGATATAGGATTAAGTACAGATTTTTACGAAAGCTTTAAAATTTATCAAAGCAGAATTACCGAAGAATACACCAAAATGTCTAGTGAATATGATTTTATTACATTAAATGGTAATGATAATATAGATGCAATTCAAACTGCAATGCGGGAAAATATAAAAGCATTATTAAATACAGGAATAATAAAGTAGCTATAATTTAGCTACTTTATTATTTATATTAAACTTTAATTTTACTTATTTTGCTGCTGTAGTAGGCTGTGCTGTCTGAGCTACTGTATATTGTTCCTGAATCTTCGCAATGGTTGGTTCATCAAAATTAAGAACAATACTATCTCCACAATTTATATTTACAGGATAACCTTTACCCAAAAACTGATATGCTGTTCCAATAGGTGTTTCAAATGCAGCCATCCTAAAAGCAGATACGATTCTTGTTCTTCCTGGGTCTGGAACTACTAATCCTGTAGCAAACCCTGTAACCATTCTTGCTCCTGTGCTTATAGCATACACAACTCCACCATTTAAATCAGTTTCTTCGTTTAGAGGAATTGACACACCATTAGTAACAGCAAGAGTGGGTATTCTCTCAACAACCCTTCTCCTTAATGTTTTTGCATATTGAGAAATTGCTAAGCCTAAAACCTCATTTCCCTCAAGTGTGATAACCTGGCAATCAGGTGTTGTAATCTGATTAATTGATATCTTAATAAGACCGTTCTTATTAATAGGCCTCCTACTTGGTTCTCTTACTTCAGTAACTTGGCCTGTAAGAACGCTCCCTGACGGTACTATAATGTTATTACCTACCACTAAGTCTTCGACTACTGCTGCAGAAAATGGATCACCAACTTTTGTTGTTTCATTAGTTAATGTCGTTCTCGAAATGGCCAATATTGCATTATCTTTAACTTCATCAGTTAATTCATATTTTTTAACTTCAGGTTCAGATACTTGCTTCCCGGGAGCAACCTGAGCAATACTTGACTGCATAAAATTACTAGTAATAGCTATTAATAATGATACTGACAAAACTAAGAACCTAACCATAACCCCCTCCATCAAATTTTTATTTATCACTCTCAATAAATTTAAAAGATAATATTGAACTAAACATCTCTTAAATAAATAAATCCTTATACATAAATAATCAATTAGACAGAAGGGTTATGTAAACATATAAAGCAGACTTAATAGCTTTGTACCCTATGTTAAAAAAAGCAAAATAACTAATAATAAGTTGAAGACATTATATTGAGAGGTATAATTATAATAAGAATAATCTCTTAATAAGAAACTGGAGATAATAAATGAGCTCAAAAAGTAGAAAGTTAAAAGGGCAAAATCTAGTAGAATTCATAGCAGTTGCAGCTGTCTTTTTAGCCTTATCTTTAGCTGGACTATATTATTTTGGAGATGCTATAGCAAATCTGTTTGAAAACAACAACTCTAATACTCTTTTTCAAGATAGTTCATCCAGAACAGCCCTGGATCCAGACACTTAGATTAGTTAAAATTAAGATTTAAATATGGTGCTTGCCTAGAAAATGTTAAAATAAACTAATAATATAGTATGTCATTGCGAGCCTGCAACGCAGGCGTGGCAATCTATATGGTGAACATTAGAAAGATTACCACGATGCCAAAAACCCATTATCAATGATTCTTGTATATTAAAGAAAGATTGATGACAATGTGACCGTGGCATAGCCACATCGTAATGACAGTTTGGGCGATTTTAAAAATTTTATAAATACCGAAAACTGCAAATAAACGTTCAAAAATTTATATTAGACAAGATTTTTAAAAAAAGAAAAAACCTTGTCTGTTATAGTGTGAATTGCTGCACCAAGAAATATACCAAAAATAAATGGTAATAAAAAAGGAGTAAAACTCGATATATCAGCGTCTCTGACAACTTGATTAACACTAAATAACAATGATAAGAAAAAATTATTACCTAATAAATGACCTATAACAAATACAGTTGATATAAAAAGCAATATAAGAACAATTAAGAGATAAATAAACCTAAAAATAGGACCAAATATTATACCATGTGTGAATCTTGATCTATGAGCAAATAACTTCATATATGGAAGCCAAATCCATCTCAAAAGCCCCCATCTCTTATACTGCCTACTCTGTACATCCAAATCAGGTCCGAACATTAATTGACTAAAAGTAACAGCAAACGCAAAAACATATATATGTTGAGGATTATTATTAAACACACAGCCACCCAGTAAAAACATAGGAATAATAGATATAAAAGCTATACTGTCATGCATTTTTCCTGATGGCATAAACCTTCCCCAATTTACAAAAATAACTCAATTATTTTAGAACCTCAAAAGGAATAATGTCATTTATTTTGCCATTAACGATAATATCCAGTTCGTATTTTCCGATAGGCCAGTCCTCTTCAGGCTTATTTAGGGATAAAAGCACATTTTTAGAATCCTCAAGCACAAATTTTAACAAGTTCACCGGCACTTTTTGATTATCAGATGTTAAATAATACCAAATAACTTTCAAATCAGTATTTTTAGGTGCATTTGCAATCTCTATAGCTGCGTAAATACACGCAGTATCAGGCTTAAAGAAATTTTTAGGACTTAAAACAATCTTATTCTTGAAATCAGCATTATCTGATAAAGATACTCGACCAATTATTCCTTTACCCTGATAAGGTTCTTGTAGTTCGTTTAATTCCTTTTTGACAAGATCAATACCAGCATCATTTGGCCGTAAAGCTATATAATTAGAGAAATTTTCAATAGCTTTTTTATTATTATGCATGGATTTATAAGCCAATCCCAAATTATAATATGCATCTGCATATGAATTATCAAGTATTACTGCTTGCTCCCACGAATTGATTGCTTTATATAGCTCATTACTTTGAGCATACACAAGCCCAAGATTATAATAGCCAACAGCAAAATCAGGATATTTATTTACTAACTGATTAAAAGAATTAGTAGCCTCTTTTATATCACCTGATTCTATTTCATCAATTCCTTTATTTAGGAGTATTTTGGCATTTTTTGATATTTTACTGCTTCCAGTACTACTATTTTGCCCAACACTACAACCAGTTAATAAGAAAAGAAACAAAAAACTATATATAAATATTTTTTTCATACTACCTTTTTACTAATTTTTCATAACCACACATATAAATAAAATATTAAGAAAAATAACAAGAAATCTTTTACCTACATTAATAATTATAAACATTGAAATAACAGGAT
>MFRQ01000026.1:13240-14365 GCA_001784615.1 Candidatus Melainabacteria bacterium RIFOXYA2_FULL_32_9 | reverse complement strand
AAAAACCAAGAATTAAAGATTACTTGAAATCATAAAAGATAATTTTTTATTAAAATCATCTTTTAAAACTAAATACTTAAAAATCAAATTTTAAGTAAAGTTAAATTTGAAGTATAATTTCAATTGAGGTTTTTTTGTCTTTTTCATATTTTATAATTATGAAAAAGGATAAGCCTTTCAGGTTTTATCTAAAATACAGAACTAAAAGATTTAGGTTTTTTAAAATTAAAAACCTTGTAAAATATCATGTTCAGTGTAGAATCAAATTTAGGATAATGTATTTTGCAAAACTGATTAAGAAATAGTTACAAATGAGGTGTTAATGACAAAAGACGTAATTGAATTTGAAGGCACAATCGTAGAATCACTACCTAATGCCATGTTCAAAGTAGAACTAGAAAATGGACATATGGTACTGGCTCATATATCCGGCAAAATTAGAAAGAATTTTATTAGAATTTTACCGGGCGATAAAGTAAAAGTTGAGTTAACACCTTACGACTTGAGTAGAGGCAGAATAACTTACAGACTAAAATAATATTCTTAATATATAAGTTGAAAGGGTAAAAAAAATGAAAGTTAGAACATCTGTAAAAAAAATATGCGACAAATGTAAAGTAATTAGAAGAAAAGGCAGAGTAGCAATAATTTGTGAAAACCCAAAACACAAACAAAGACAAGGATAAGGTCTAAACAAATTTTGTTAGGACAGTATCTCATTAACTAACAAAAGATTAATCTAAAGAAAAACTTGAATCTAATTTATGTTTTAATTAATCTATTATTCTTAAGCAATGAATTTTTTAATATAGTGAAGTAATTTGTAAGCAAAAGGTATAAAGGAGTAATTAATGGCTAGAATCGCTGGAGTTGATTTACCACGTAATAAGCGAATGGTAATAGCTCTAACTTACATATATGGAATTGGGCCAACAATATCAAAAAAAATTCTTGAAAACACAAAAATTTCAGAAGATACAAAAACCGACAACTTAACAGAGGACGAGATTAACCGTTTAAGAGAAGAAATTGATAAATATCAGGTTGAAGGCGATCTCAGAAGAGCTGAAGGCCAAAACGTTAAAAGATTAATTGAAATTAATTCATATAGAGGTATGCGCCACC
>MFRQ01000026.1:0-13190 GCA_001784615.1 Candidatus Melainabacteria bacterium RIFOXYA2_FULL_32_9 | reverse complement strand
AGACGTGGCAAAAAATCTGGACCAGTATCAAAGAAAAAATAAATCATAAGGAGATAAAAAGCAGTTATGGCTAAACCAAAGGTAAAAACAAAGAAAAAAGAAAAAAAGAATGTGGTACAAGGAAAAGTTCACATTCAATCAACATTTAATAACACAATCGTAACATCAACAGATATGCTCGGGAATGCGATAGCCTGGGCAAGCGCTGGCACGTCAGGTTTTAAAGGTGCAAGAAAAGGCACCCCCTTTGCAGCACAATCCGCGGCAGAAACTGTTGCAAAGAAATCAATGGAACAAGGTATGAAAACAACAGAAATTTATGTTAGTGGACCTGGTTCAGGTAGAGAAACAGCTATTAGAGCTATTCAAAGTGCTGGACTGGAAATTACCTTGATTAAGGACGTTACTCCAATACCTCACAACGGATGTCGTCCTCCAAAGAAAAGAAGAGTATAATAATTGTAGAGTAAAACGAACAAAGGAGGCCACAAATTGGCTAGGTATACAGGACCGGTATGTAAAAAATGTAGAACAGAAGAGCAAAAGCTTTTTCTAAAAGGAGAGCGTTGCTATACTAATAAGTGTTCTGTTGCTAAACGTGCATATCCGCCAGGGCAACACGGACAAGCAAGAAAAAAACCATCAGAATATGCTTTGCATTTAAGAGAAAAGCAAAAAGTACGTAATACATATTTAGTGCTTGAAAAACAGTTTGCTAAATACTTTGAACAAGCTGAACGTAAAACTGGTGTTACAGGTACTATATTATTACAGATTCTCGAATCAAGATTTGATAATGTATTATACCAATCAGGCTTGGTTTCAAGCCGTAAACAAGCAAGACAGCTAATTAGACACAGACATTTCCTGATAAATGGAAAATTAGTTGATATTCCATCATACAGATTAAAACCAAGCGACGAAATAGCTGTTAAAGCAAAAAGCCAAAAAACTATAAAAGACATCATTGAGGTTCAAACAGTAACACCTCAACCAAAATGGCTCAGTGTAGATAAAGATGCCCTAAAAGTAAGAATTGAATCCTTACCTGAAAGAGAAGATCTGAGCCCAAATATTAAAGAACACTTAATTATTGAATACTATTCCAAATAATTAACGTAAGATCTAGGAGGAAATAATACCGGTTATGGATTTAAAAATAAGATGCGTGAACACAACAACTGACTCAGATGGTTCAATTTACGGTAAATTTGCAATTGAGCCATTAGAGCGTGGATATGGTACAACAATTGGAAATTCACTAAGAAGAGTTTTATTATCCAGTTTAGAAGGTGCTGCTGTAACATCTGTAAGAATAGAAGGCGTTACTCATGAATATACTTCTATTCCAGGTGTAGTAGAAGACGTTATCGATATAATACTAAATCTAAAGGGTCTAGTAGTTAAAACAGAAAGCAAAGAACCTCAACATTTAAGATTAGAGATAACAGAACCAGGGCCTGTTTTAGCAAGCGAGATACAATTACCAGCCGGAGTCAAAATAATTAATCCGGATTGGTTAATCTGCACAATTGCAGAAGGCGGCAGCCTCAATGCTGATATAGTAATTGAAACAGGTAAAGGCTACGTAACAACAGAAGTACTGAAAGAAAATAGAAACGGCATGGCTGTAGATATGCTACCAATAGATGCAGCTTTTATGCCAGTAAGAAAAGTAAGCTACACTGTTGAAAATACACGTGTAGGACAAATTACAGACTATGACAAATTAATATTAGAAATTTGGACAAATGGCAGCATAGATGTAAATACTGCCTTAAGTCAAGCAGCAAATTTACTAATTGAGCACTTCTTACCAATAGCATCATTAACAGGTCAAACAACAATGGTGGGCGCTCCACAAGCCCCGGTAGAGCCAAAACCAGAAACAACAACTCCAACCATTGGTATTGAAGAATTAGAACTCTCTGTAAGAGCATATAACTGCTTAAAGAGAGCAAGCATCAACTCACTTAGTGATTTATTACAAAAATCAGAAAACGATTTATTAAATATTAAGAACTTTGGTAAAAAGTCCTCTGATGAAGTAATAGAAAAACTCAGTGCATTTGGTCTTAAGCTTGCCCCTAACCCAGAACCAACTGGTGAAGAAGGCAAATAATATTTGAGTTGAACAAAAGGGTAAATAAAAATGAGACATCAACGTAAAATACATCAATTAGGAAGACCACAAGACCAAAGAAAAGCGCTTTTAAGAACTTTAGCAACCTCATTGTTCATGTATGGAGAAATAAAAACAACAATGGCTAAAGCTAAAGCATTAAAAGAATATGCAGAACACATTATCACTCTGGGTAAAAGAGGTGATCTTCACGCAAGAAGACAGGCTATAAAGTTAGTTTATGATTTATCAACCGAAAATCTTACCTGTGCTAAGTGTGAAAAAGCATATTCCACAAAAGAGCATAAAGATGAAAAATGTGAATGTGGTGAGAAATTAAGCAAAGAAACAGTAGTACAAAAACTGTTCTCAAAAATTGGCCCAAATTATGCTGAAAGAAATGGTGGTTATACAAGAATTTACAGATTACCGCCAAGACGTGGTGATGCAGCAGAAATGGCATTAATTCAACTAGTATAAATCTGGAAAAGGTAATATGCGTAATAATGAACTGCTAAAAACTACAAATAACATAGATTCTGAAGACAATCAATTCTTCAGATATGCTATGGTTGTAGAATATAATGGCAGTTTGTACGCTGGTAGTCAAAAACAGCCTAAGCAAAAAACTGTTCAATCAGAACTTGAATCGGCTGTATCTGTTTTAACAAAACAAGAGATAAAAGTTATTTTCTCTGGAAGAACAGATACTGGTGTTCATGCTAAAGGACAAGTAGTTCATTTTGATTTACCATACCAACTTAATACCTATAGATTTATGAACTCCTTAAACGCTATATTACCAAGTGATATAAGCGTTAGTATAATTAAAGAACTAAATCGTGATTTCCACAGCCAAAAAAGTGCTACAGCCAGATGGTATAGATACACAATTAATAATAAACCCCAAAGATCCGTATGGCAAAAAGAAGTACTTAACATAAGGCAAGAACTCAATATAAATGAGATAAATAAGGCATTAAGCTTCTTGCTTGGAAACCATGATTTCAGCAGCTTTAAGACTACAAATAGTAGTAATCCGGTCACTGATTGTACTGTGATATATGCAGAGTGTAGTTCAGAGGCAGGTGTTATCTATATAGATATTATTGCAAACAGATTCTTATATAATATGGTAAGAATCATAGTAGGAACATTAATAAATATTGGAAAAGGGATTTTTCCAGCAGAATATATGCTTGAAGTTCTTAATGCAAAAGACAGAACTAAAGCAGGCCCGACTGCAAGACCAGAGGGCTTAACATTAATGTCAGTATATTACGAAAAAAAATATAATTTATCCGACTATTTTAATATGGAGACCATTTATAATGAAAACATATTCAGCAAAGCCTCATGAAGTTGAAGCAAAATGGTATTTAATTGATGCTACAAACCAAACATTGGGTCGTTTAGCGTCAGCAGTTGCTAATATCTTAAGAGGTAAACATAAACCACAATATACACCACATATAGACACAGGTGATTTTGTGATTATTGTTAATGCAGACAAAATTTCAGTTTCAGGCAAAAAAGAAACAGATAAGATTTATCATCATCATACAGGTTATCCTTCAGGTCTTCGCTCAATAAGCTTCAAAGATATGATGCAAAAGCATCCAACAAGAGCGTTAGAAAAGGCTATTCGTGGTATGTTACCACATAATACGCTAGGAGAACAGCAATTTCAGAAATTAAAAATATATGCAGGAGCTGAACATCCTCATCAAGCCCAACAGCCAATCGAGTACAATGTGGAGGTTAATAAATAATGCCAGAAGTAGTAGCTACTGGAGTTGGACGTAGAAAATGCGCTATAGCACGTATAAGGTTAGTTCCAGGAAAAGGTAGAGTTTTTATCAATAATAGAACAATAAAAGATTATTTCGGTAATCGTGCGACCCTTGAAATGATGGTTTACCAACCACTTGTTTTAACACAAAACGAGGCAAATTTTGATGTTCAAATAAAAGTTGTTGGTGGTGGCGTTAGTGCACAAGCTGGTGCAATAAGGCATGGCATATCAAGAGCATTATTACAACAAAATCCTGAAACTAAAGGTATTTTAAGACCAGAAGGGCTCTTAACAAGAGATGCAAGAGTTAAAGAGCGTAAGAAATATGGTCGTAAGCGTGCAAGAAAGCGCTTCCAATTCTCAAAACGTTAATTCTTTTATTTACTTTAATATTACACCTCCTACTAAAGGAGGTGTTTTTTATTGCAAAGAATTAGCCATGGTAAACAGGGCTATTAAACATGAATACCCTGACTAAATAACTAAATGGGGAATATATCGAACTGCGAACTTTAGATTATATTAAGAATGTGCATATTCCACTCTCACTCATAAACTGTTTTTGACTTAAGATCGGACTTATCCGATCTTTTTTATTTGTTAAATTATCTGGTACAATATTGAACTAAATAGTATTTTTTACTATTATTTAATAGTAATTACAGCTGGAAATAATGATGAATAAAACTATCAGGCAAATAGCAATTTATGGAAAAGGCGGAATAGGTAAATCTACGCTATCAAGTAACTTAACTGCATCATTTAGTCAACTAAATTTGCATCCTGCACAGATTGGCTGCGACCCAAAGGCTGATTCTGTAAATACTTTAATGAACGGGGATTTCATATCAACTATTTCAGAAATAGTCAGAGAATATGGAAATTCAGAAGAATCATTTTATAAAGCTGTATATAAAGGGTTTAATGACATTTTATGTATTGAATCAGGAGGCCCAATACCCGGGCAGGGTTGTGCAGGAAGAGGGGTTCTTGTTGCTTTAAATTTAATTGAGCAGTATAAAATTCTTGAAAAGCTAAATATCGATATTGCTGTTTATGATGTACTGGGAGACATAGTTTGTGGTGGTTTTGCCCAACCTATTAGACAGGGATATGCGGAGGAAGTCTATATAGTAACCAGTGGAGAGTATATGGCGCTTTTTGCAGCTAATAATATTGCTGCAAGCATTCAACTCTTTGCCGAGCAAGGATTAAAATCCAGAGTAGCAGGCATAATAAGTAATCTAAGAAACGTACATCAAGAAAAAGATATAATAGAAGAATTTGCAGGATTAATAAATGTACCATTAATTCATCATATACCCAGATCAGATTATGTTCAAAGGTCAGAACTTTTAGGGAAAACTGTTATTGAAGCTTATCCTGAATCAAAACAAGCACAAAATTATTTTGAGCTCGCTAATAAAATTTTAAATAATGAAAATAGAATAATACCAAACGCTTTATCAAAACATAAATTACTAGAATTAATGAAAAAATATTCTAATTCTGAATTAATGATTTAAAACTGTTATGTTAAGAAATACAAAATAATAGAAGTATAATAAGATGTTTTCAGAAACAAAACAATCAAAATTGGCAAAAGCAGGATACAGATGGGTAAAAGTTTCAGAATTATATAATGAAACTCCACCTTTAGGATCAAATTGCGATATAAAAGATAAATTCCCAGGTTATGAAGGCTTATGGTGTAAGCTTATAATGTCTGTCACAAGTTACGCTATGATAAATAATGCAGTCGCAGTAATCCATGGCCCTTCTAATTGCGGTTGGGCAGTAAGAAATTTTACTTCCACAGATTATTCCTTATATTATGGAAACCCATTTTTATATATGCCCTGCACAAATATAGATGAAAATGCAGTTATATCAGGAGGAAACGAATCTCTAATAAAAACATTAATAGAGGTTGACAGAGATTATAACCCAGAACACATATGCGTTTTTGACACCTGTTCCACTGCACTAATTGCAGATGATATAGAATTGGCAATTAATACTGCACAAAAAGACTGTAAGGCAAAGATTAATTATATTCCAGCAGCAGGTTTTACAGCACCACCACTTGGAAAAGCAATAGAAGAATGCTCTGTTAAATACGCAAACCTGATGGAAACACCAGATACAATTCTTAAAGATTCGGTAAACATTCTTGGGCAATATAAAGAGAATTTCTGCGTAAAAAGAATGCAAAAACGTGGAAAATATCCTGATGATGCCACGGAATTAGTCAGATACATTGAAGCTCTAAACCTGAAATTACATAGAGTCATAGTATCAGGAAACTATGACTACATAAAAACAGCTCCTCAAGCAAAAGTAAACGTAATCAGCTGTCCAACCTGGGGATTTCCTCTAGCTCAAAAAATGGAAGAAAAATTCGGGACTCCATACCTAAAACATGCCATTCCAATAGGCATAGAAGCAACATCAAAATGGATAAACGAACTTGCTGATTTTATGAACAGGCAGGAAGAAGCAGAAACACTGATAAAGCAAGAAACAGACAAGCTCACATCGATATATGACGAAGTTAAAAAGCTAGCTCAAGGAAAAATAGCATTAATAGAGTGTGGTAGAAATTCACAAACTGCATTTGCTCGCCCTATGGCTTTAGCGAGAATGCTGAAAGAAATAGGCATGACTCCATATTTATTTGGATTACACCCACTAGAACTAAAAGCAAAAGCAATGGATTTAAATTATTTTCTATGGGATGAATTTGATCCGCAAATTCTTGCCGGTAACTATGCTTATCAACAACCGATAAATATAAATCACGTAATTGAAGATTTGGGATTTGATCAAGACCAATACGTTTATTTTACAGAAGACGTCTTTCCGATGGCTAGATCAGGCATGCTTGATGCCTGTGATACTCCAAGAGTTGAAACAGGTGTACACTTAAGAAGAGTGATCAACTCCCCCGGGCGTGGAGTTGGTTTTAGAGGGGCACAAGCGTTAGCAAAAAATATTATTGAAGCTATACTTGCTGCAAAAAGAGGAACTAAGCCTACTTTATATGGCAGAGTACACGGTAACTTCTGGGAATTTACCAAATAATCAGAGGTGAATAATCAATATGCAAATAAAAGACTCTAAACAGACATATATGGACTTAATGAAGCCAGGAAGCTTTATTGGAAGTACTCTCGTAGCTTCAGGCATTAAAAATGCATTGATTATATTTCATGGAATAGCCGGATGTAATATTGAAGCCGTCCACTTTAGATCAGATCAAATTCCAGGTGGAAATTATGTTCCAATAATTCCAACAGGATTAAATGAGTCAGACTGCATACAAGGTGGCATGGATAAGTTGCTTAAAACGCTAAGGGATACAATTGGACAATCTATAGCAAAAAAAAGGCCCCCTGAGATCGTCTTTATATTAACAAGTGATGCAACTTCTATTGTTGGTGACGACATTCAAACAGCAGCAAGAGTGGTAGAAGAGGAAACCGGCGTAAAAATAATAGCTCTAGATACTCCCGGATTTGCAGGTGGACTTGTTCATGGCACTGATGCAGCACTTTCTGCACTAATTAAAAATCAGGCACCATCAAATTCACAATCAGGAATAAACATCATAGCCCCACATTTACTCGGGTCAAAAAACTGGGTAAATGATGCAGATGAAATTATCCGACTAATGCAAGAAGCAGAAATTCCTGTTAATCTTAATCTTGCAAGAAATTTAAACTATAAAGAGCTGGAAAAATTCACCAATTCAAGAACAAATTATATTTTATCAGGTGAAAAATTAGATAATTTTGAAAAACACAGCAATAATTTAAATATAGAAACGCTAAATATAAACCTTCCACTACCTATAGGCATTGCAAACACTGAAAAATGGCTACTAACACTAGCTGAAGAGTTTGGAGATGTGGAAAAAGCAAAAATTTTGCTAGAAAATGAGCAAAAACTCATTAATAAACAATTGAAATATAACTACAATTTTAGCTGGATGTCCACATTAATGTACGGTAAATATGCATCCATCTTAGCACATGCCAAATTTGGAGCATCATTAGCTCGCAGTTTATATTGGGATTTTGGCATTATTCCAAAAGTCATAGGGCTTATAGCTGAAACAGACAGAGCAATGGGAGAAGCAATTGAATTATTAGAACCACTTGAGGGTAATGTAGAATTCACAGTATTAAAAAATCCCAGTTATTTTGATTATGGAAACCTTATTAAAGAAGCCCAGGTTGATTTTGCAATAGGAGCTATACACGATAAACCTTTATGTATTGGACATAAAATCCCTCATTTATCATTAGCAGGATTTAATTTCTTTAATCAGTATAACTTTATACCCTGGCCAAATTTTGGGGTCAGAGGAACTTTAGGACTTCTGACAGAATTATCAAGAGTAATGGAAGACGCTTTTTACCTAAAGGATATGATCGCAACATATAACTATAATCCAGATAAATCAGAAGGAACAAACAATGCAAGCTGCAATATTCAAAGAACCCAATAAACCATTAGCAATAGAAGAAATACCAACTCCAACAATCAATGATAATGAAGTTTTGGTTAAGGTAGTAGCATGCGGAGTATGTCATACAGATCTGCATTATCTAGATCATGGAGTGCCTACTTTTAAAAAACCTCCAATGATATTAGGACATGAAGCCAGCGGAATTGTAGAAAAATCAAATAGTCCTGATTTTAAAACTGGGGATAGGGTTCTGCTTCCGGCAGTATTCACCTGCGGAAATTGTGAACCATGCCAGACAGGAAGAGAAAATATATGCAAAAAAATGCTGATGCTTGGTAATTCGATAGATGGAGCTTATGCCCAGTATATTAAAGTTCCAGCTAAAGATGTAATTCCAATGCCTGATGAAATACCACTAGAAGAAGGCTGTATAATAGCAGATGCAATATCAACCCCATATCATGCTGTAGTAAACCGGGCCAAAGTAAAACCAACAGATAGAATATTAGTTATTGGCTGTGGAGGTGTTGGTATAAATGTAGTTCAAATAGCAGCTATGATTGGAGCAGAAGTAATAGCCTGCGATATTGACAATAAAAAATTAGATATAGCAAAAGAATTAGGAGCCAAATACATCGTTAATCCTAATGAAATAGAACTAAAAGACTTTTTAAAACAAAATGGTGGACCGGTTGATGTAGCATTTGAGGTTATAGGAAAAGCAGAAACCATAGAAACTGCTTACAAATCATTAGGATTAGCAGGAAAACTGTGTATTATTGGATATACCAACCAAAACATCACAATAAACCCGGCAAAAATCATGTTCTTTGAGCAAGAAATAATAGGTTCTATAGGTTGCTCACCAAGTGATTACCCTAAAATCATTGATTTAGTTAAAAATGGTAAAATCAAACTCGATAAATTGATAGCAAATAAATATGAACTCCATGACATAAATAAAGCTCTTGATGAACTAAGAGAATCAAAAGTCTTAAGAAACATAATTCTCCCTAATGGAAAGGGTCAAGATCCTTTATATAATTAACTAAGTTCGATTACATATTCATTATATTAAATCGCAAATGAGATATCTTATACAGTGTATAGGATATCTTTTGTTATCTACAACAAGTAATGAACCCTTTAGAACCTATCCAGGAAACAAAAAATGTACAACTGTCATTGCGAAGATCCCGAAGGAATCTGTGGCAATCCATCCATTTTACAATTAATAGCTATTATTCAAAATTGGCAAGATCACCACGTCAGGTGACTGTGTCACCTTTTTAAAATTCATTAATCTTAGTAAGACTATGATTGATGACTAATGACAGTGCGAAGCACCTCGTGATGATATAAGGAAATTTTATTCTTGGATAGATTCTTAGTTGCCTGGGGTAATTCTTTTCCTGAATATAAACCTTAAACATAAAGGGAATTTAAAAAAACAAAACCTAAAATATAATAATTTATAAGTCAATGAGAGAAAATGAGTTAGAGAGTTATGAAAAGCACTGAAGCAGTGGGAATTAATACTGCTCAAAAAATCCAAAATTCTGGACCAGCTATTAAAACTAGTTTTAATCCCTTTTGTCTATCAGTTTCCGATCATATATTTTCAAGAATGCTTAATAAGAATTTTTACTCTATAAAAGTAAAGAATATAGAGAATTATAATTTAAGAGACACAAGCTGTGGAAATATTATGTTTGCAAGCCATAACTGCTGGTGGGATGGACAACTTGGATATTTACTATGCAGAAAAAAATTTAAGACAAAGATGCATATGATGATAGAAGAATTACATCGTTTACCCCTATTATCAAAAATTGGAGCGTTTTCAGTAGAAAAAGATTCACCACAATCAGCAATAAAAGCGCTTAATTACTCCGCTGAAGTATTAGAAAATCCAGATAACACTGTTTGGATATTTCCTCAAGGCAAGGTAATGCCACCTGATTACAGACCAATAGAAATGGCCAGCGGAGTATCATATATATGCAAAAAGCTCGATAAAGTAAACTTAATTCCAATCGCGCACAGATATAACTTTATAAGAGAAGACAGGCCGGAAATATTTGTAGAAGTTGGAAAACCAATTATTTTAAAATGCGATAATCTCGACAGAAAAACACTAACTCATAAGTTAGAACAGGAACTTACAACATTACTGGAGAACCAAAGAAAAGAAATTTGCAGTGGCAATTATGAAGGTTATAACATTTTCCTGCAATCAGAATTATGTTTCATAAAAAAAACTGAAAAACGTATAAGAAAGTTATTACAAACTTTTTTCAATATTTAGAGCTTATCCGAGAATTCAAAAAATGATGCTTAGAGATTGCTTCACAAGATAAATTTTATAAAATATCCCTGCTGAAAGGTTCGCAATAACAGCAATAATTTATTTGTCCGATAGGCTCTTAAATAGAATTTTGACAATTCTGGCATAAACCAAATATTTTAAGCTGATAATCAAGCACCTTAAAGTTATTTTGCTCCTCAGCAACATTTTTTGCCAGATTAATTACTTTATTATTGTTAAACTCAATAGTTACACCGCACTTATTGCAAATTAAATGGTGGTGATACTGATTAGTGGTAATCTCATAATGCTTATGGTCTTCGCCAAAATCAAGCTCTCTCAAAAACCCATTTTCAGAAAGAAAATTAAGAGTTCTGTACAAAGTAGCAAGACTAATACTAACATCACCATCCTGAAGAATTGTCTGTAACTCTTCAGCACTTAAATGATCTCCTTCAGGTAATTCAAGAAAAAGTTCTAATATCTGCTCCCTTTGAGGTGTAATTCTATACCCTTTTTTTCTAAATTCCTCAATTATTTCTTTTTTCTTTGTCATAACAACCATTACTTTGAACTTAAAACCTTGTTTTCAGAATTATTTAAAACCTTATTATATCTTTGGTAATATTCATTACCAAATTTAAGTCATCACTGTATTCTTTGAATCAAGCAGACTTAATTTAATGCTATCAGTTTTAGTTGTAGCACTACTGTACTTTTCGTATAGATATTCAGGCATTTTTCTTAATAATTTACCGTTTATATCAGTTGTAACTATTGTAGATACAGCATTAAGAATTACATTACCTGTTTTTGTGTTTGTTATTGTATGACTAAATGAAACACTAGCCGTTCTTAGCTCTTTCAATTCTGTAGTAATCAAAATCTCGTCCATTAACCTTGCAGGAGATTTATATCTACAGTGTAGATCGACAACAGGAAGCAAAATCCCCATTTCATCCAAAGCTTTAAAATCAATGCCTACAAGCTGTGAAAAATCGACTCTTCCTATTTCAAACCACTTAAGATAAGCTCCATGCCATACGACATTATAGCAATCTGTATCATGGTGATAAATTTTGACTAGATTTTCGTGCTTCATACTCAATTCAATATTTATATAATTGCCATATTTTATAAATAAATGATCGTGCCCCACCATCGACAGAACCAGTTACGTGGTACGATTTATATGACCTCCAACCGAGCACTCTGACAACACCCGAAAGTTTTGGCTTATTGCTGCTGCGTTCCCGCCCTGACAAGGTTCACCAGCTTTCGCCGCATCAGACCCAATTTTCATCGATCATACAAGACCGCCGACCGTAACTGATCAAGCCTCACGATAGGCTGTCCACCCTGCTATAGCGATTGCAGGTTCAGGGTATCGCTAGCTCCCCGTGTAGCACGATCAATTATATTGTAACATAAAATAGACCATGCAATCAGTAATTTAAATCAGCTGGTCGATTCATTTTTTAATGATAAAAACTAAAATAAGACTAGGTAATCTTTGCATATTAAAGCTTAATTATCTAAAAAATATTCATGGGGAAGAGTATTTAGGGGATTAGAGGTCATGGGTTTTTTAAACAGTAATTTTAATGAAAATAAACTACAAGGGTTAATAAATAAAATAGAAAGCCCTCAAAATTCATCTGCATATGACCATTGCGTTAAAGCTGATGCACTAAGAATTAAAAATTATTTTTGGGAATCAATAGATGAATATTTAAAAGCGCTCACTTATGACGAATCAAATTATGAGGCTTATAAAGGCTTAGGTTTATCCTATAAGCAAGTAGGGTATACGCAAAGTGCCATAGAGTCATTTGAGAAAGCAAAAAAACTTGCACCATTTGATAAAACTATCAGACATGAACTTGGATATTGCTACTATCAGGTTAATAAACTTTCAAAAGCTCAAAAAGAATTACATAAAGCAATAAAAATTGATCCTAATTATATAGAAGCTCAATTTCAACTCGCTGTAGTACACGAATCATGCAATGAGCTGGATATGGCAATAAAGGTTTACCAAAAAATTATTAATGACAGACCATCTTATATAGCAGCATACAATAATTTAGGCAGTCTATATATTAGGCTTGGCATGTTAAATATTGCTGTTGAAATATTTAAAGACCTATTGAGAATAAACCCTGACTTTGTAAGAGCTTATTTAGGTATAGCAGTCTCTTACGATAAAATGCAGGCCAAAAATGAAGCAATAAGATTCTACAAAAAATATATGGAAATAAAACCAAACTCAGCAAATATCCCATATGTTCTTGAAAGACTCAGCGAACTAAAATCAGAAAAAAAAGTAAGTCAAAATTCACATTTGAGGCTTGTTACACAAAGTTTCATATAATATATTGTAAACATTTACCTCTAAGAAACCAGTTTTTTAAAAAAACTGGTTTCTTAGAAGCTGTTTTGTTAAAAACATTTTTTGAGGGAAATCCTTATCATAGCTATCCTTACAATA